>JAQVZR010000127.1 GCA_028708105.1 Desulfoplanes sp.
GAAGCCCCGGCCGGCATCATAAAATATAAAATTTTAAAAGTAGAGAAATAGAACCCCGCAAATTATTAAATAAGGAAGCGTTATAATGTCAGAACACGAAATGAGCATCAGTGAACTAAAACAAGTACGCTGGATCTGGCTGGGGGTGCAGATGCATGGGTGA
Organism: Desulfoplanes sp.; assembly: GCA_028708105.1. Classification (GTDB taxonomy): domain Bacteria; phylum Desulfobacterota; class Desulfovibrionia; order Desulfovibrionales; family Desulfomicrobiaceae; genus Desulfoplanes. The sequence goes on from JAQVZR010000127.1 coordinate 164, forward strand.
CGTTCATCCCCAAGATACCCGCAGGGACAGGGGTTCATGGCTGCAACAAGCATGAAATCAGCCGGGTACGACAGGGATATCGCAGCTCGGGAGATGGTCACATTGCCATCCTCCAGAGGTTGTCTGAGAACCTCGAGGACGTGTTTTTTGAATTCTGCCAGTTCGTCCAGAAACAGAACACCCCTGTGGGCAAGAGAGACTTCTCCTGGTCGGGGGTATTGGCCGCCGCCGATGAGACCGGCATCGGAAATGGTGTGGTGAGGGGCACGGAAAGGGCGGGCAACGATCATGGGCTGGTCGGTTTTGAGCTGACCGGCCACGCTGTAGATTTTGGTCACCTCAAGGGCTTCGTTGAATCCCAGAGGCGGAAGGACTGTGGGGATACGCCGGGCGAGCATGGTTTTGCCGCTGCCTGGGGGCCCTATGAACAGGAGGTTATGTGCCCCGGCCGCAGCAATTTCAATGGCCCGTTTGGCGTGTTCCTGCCCCTTGACCTCGGAGAAATCCACCAGGTGTTTTTCCCGCAGGGCCCACAAGGCATCCAGGTCACTGACCGCCGGGGGAATGGTCAGCTCTCCGAGCAGGCAGCGGATGGACTGGGACAGTGATGCAACAGGGAAGACGTTCAGCCCTTTGACGACGGAGGCTTCCCTTGCATTTTCTTCGGGGATGAAAAGGCCGCGAGCCCCGAGGTCACGGGCCATGATGGCTAGGGGAAGGACTCCGGTGATGGGTTTGAGTTCACCGCTCAGGGAAAGTTCCCCGGCCATGTAATAGTCTTGCAATGCCTGGACCGGGATTTCTCCTGCACCGGCTAAAAGACCCAGAGCCAGGGGCAGATCGTAGCCGCTGCCTTCCTTGCGTACGTCGGCGGGGGCCAGATTGACAGTAATCCGCGAGGGCGGAAGTTTGAAGCCGCTGTTTTTCAGGGCCGAGAAGACGCGTTCCTTGCTTTCCCGCACAGCTCCTTCTGCGAGCCCAACCATGCTGAAGGCCGGCATCCCTGATCGGGCAAGGTCAACTTCAAGCTCTACCGTAAAGGCGTCTATGCCCAGAAGGGCAGCTGTTTCGACCTTGGCAATCATAGGGGCTTACTCCACAAGGTTTCCGATTCTGTTCCAGCGGATGTTGGAAAAACCTTCCCAGGACCAGTACAGGATGAGTGCCTTGCCCTCAATCTTGTTCAGATCCACGTAGCCCCAGAATCTGGAATCATAGGATTCATCGCGGTTGTCGCCCATGACAAAATATTTACCCGCTGGAACCGTAATGGGACCAAAACTGTCACGCCGGAATTGAATCCGGGGATCAGTGTGCTGGATATAGGGTTCATCCAGCTTTTCCCCGTTGCGGTACAATACCTTGTCGCGCATTTCCAGAATATCGCCGGGGGTGCCGATAACGCGTTTGATGAAATCTTTGGATGGGTCTTCAGGAAATTCAAAGACAATGACGTCTTTGAATTGAGGGCTGGCAAAATGGGCTACAAAGGTATCGGTAAAGGGAATTCTGACGCCGTAGATAAATTTATTCACCAGAAGGTGATCCCCAATCTGCAGTGTCTGGAGCATGGACCCCGAGGGGATCTTGAATGCCTGAATGACAAAGGAGCGGATGATAAATGCGAGAATAAAGGCCACAATAAGGGCTTCGGCATATTCTTTTAAAACGGTCTGCCAGCGTGGTTCCATGGTATAGATCCTGATGCGGTGCGGAGCATCGCGGTGTGTAGGTTTGTAGAAAAGATACGTAGATGTGTCACCATTCGGACTACTTATCGTCCATCTGCATGGCGGCCAGAAACGCCTCTTGAGGAATTTCGACATTCCCCATGCGTTTCATGCGCCGTTTGCCCGCTTTTTGTTTTTCCAGAAGTTTGCGTTTGCGGGTGATATCACCTCCGTAACATTTGGCGATGACGTCTTTGCGTAACGGTGCGTTCCGTTCTTTGGCCACAATTTTGGCCCCGATGGCAGCCTGAATAACGACCTCAAAAAGTTGTCTGGGAATGAGACGCTTGAGTTTCAGGGCCAGAGCTCGTCCCCGGTAATAGGCATTTTCCCGATGTACGATGCAGGACATGGCATCTACCGGGTCTTTATTGATAAGGATATCCAGTTTGACCAGGTCTGAGGCACGGAAATCAATAATTTCATAATCCAGGGAGGCAAATCCTCGTGTCATGGATTTAAGACGGTCAAAAAAATCAAAAACAATTTCTGAAAAGGGGACCTCATAGGTAATGATGACCCGGTTGGCCGTCAGATATTTAAGGTCTTTTTGGGTACCGCGTTTTTCTTCACAAAGTTTGAATACATTGCCTACGTACTCGTTGGGTACGTGGATATCCAGGCGCACATAGGGTTCATTGATGGTTTTGATCTCACCCGGACTGGGGAGTTTGCTCGGGTTATCAATTTCAAAGATTTCGCCATTGTTCTTGTGGATTTCGTATATGACAGTAGGGGCTGTTGCAATAAGATTTGCCCCAAATTCGCGTTCCAGTCTTTCCTGGATAATTTCCATGTGCAAAAGACCAAGAAATCCAGCCCGGAATCCAAATCCGAGGGCCTGGGATGTCTCAGCCTCGTACGAAAAGGCTGCGTCATTGAGTTGGAGCTTTTCAAGGGCCAACAGCAATGTTCCGTACTCAGCAGGCTCAACAGGATACAGTCCGCAAAAGACCATGGGCTTGACGGTTTTGAATCCTGGAAAAGGTTCAGCCGTTGGATTTTTGGGATCAATGATGGTATCACCGACCCTTGCTTCATCCAGCTTTTTGATGCTGGCGCATAAAAATCCCACTTCCCCCGGACCAAGGGTCTTGATGTCGGTGGGTTCCGGTGAAAAGACGCCCAACTTGGTTATCTCAAAGTTTTTTTCCGTGAAAAACATGCGGATTCGCTGGTGGTTTGAGATGGTGCCTTCAAGGACCCTAAACAGAATGACAACACCCTGGTAGGAATCATACCAGGAATCAAAGATCAGTGCCTTGAGGGGGTTATCCGCATGTCCTTTGGGATGAGGAATCTCATGAACCAGTCGTTCCAGAAGTTCCGGCACACCTGCACCGGTTTTGGCGCTGACCAGGATGGGATTGCTACAGTCAAGGCCGATGGCTTCTTCGATTTCTTCGCAAACCTCTTCGGGATGGGCGCTCGGCAGATCAATTTTATTCAGGACCGGAAGAATATCCAGGTCGTTATCCAATGCCATATACACATTGGCCAGGGTCTGGGCCTCAACACCCTGGGTGGCGTCCACGACGAGAAGTGCCCCGTCACAGGCCGCAAGACTTCTGGAGACTTCGTAGCTGAAATCCACATGGCCAGGGGTGTCGATCATGTTAAGAATATAATCAGTTCCATCGGATGACGTATATGGGATGCGCACCGTCTGGGATTTGATGGTAATTCCCCGTTCTTGTTCAATTTCCATCCGGTCAAGATACTGGGCTTTTTTGTCCCGCTCAGTGACAAGTCCAGTCACTTCCATGATCCGGTCGGCCAGAGTGGATTTACCGTGATCTATATGTGCGATTATGCTGAAATTGCGAATGTTTTTAATTTCGGTCATGCAGATATATGCGGCACCTCAAGGTTGCCAGGTAAAAAATATATGTTTTTAGGGTTATAAGATTTCACTTCTATGGTGTGGAAGGTCGGGAAAAAAGTATCTTTTTAAGAAGAGAAGCAGAATTGTAGTATACCGGGATAATGAACGATTTATGAGGGAAGATGCCGGTTGATCGCCCCTGTGCGTTGCAACATGCCATTTAAAAAAGACTTTTTATCTTGGCGACAAGATCTGGAAGAACATTTTGTACCGTGGGACTGAGGCCTTCTTCCATAGCCTCGGGAATGTACGCTGCCTGGACGACAACTATTTTGAGATCAATGCCTGTATTTATTTTGAGTTCTTTGAGCAGATTGGTCGTAGGAAACTGATGCAGGGTAAAGTCCGGTATCTTTTTGGGGTCCATCTGATCCACATCGATTTCAAAAATTTCTCCTGGCTCACGGTCGCTCTGAGTGACGGCATCAACCACGACGACCCTCTCAGGCAATGTATCGCTTAGAACCAGATCAAAAAGGAGTCCCCTAATGGAGGTTCCTACATCCAGCAAGGCTACATCTTTGGGAATTTCGGGGTCTTTTTCCAATTCTGCAATCACGACCGGGCCAACACCGTCATCAGCATATAACACATTTCCGCATCCAAAGACAACAACGCGGGAATTGAACATTTTAGACCAGTCCATGTTTTATCTCCTCATTCTGAACCGATGATGGTTTGTGAATTACAAAAAGGCCGTTACCCGTACGGGCAACGGCCTTCTTAATGTATTTGTGAAGCCCTGTCTAATCTAGCGTTTCATGGTATCCAGGATGTTACCTGCTTTGTCCTGAATTTTGATTTCCATTGCAATACCGCCATCCAGGCGGTGAGTAGCGCAACTCATTCACGGATCGTAAGCGCGTACGGCCATCTCAATCCTGTTCAGGATTCCCTGGTCATAGACGCCGTTTTTGATAACCGCTTTGGCTGCCTGTTTGACGGAAAGGTTCATGGCCGCATTGTTGTGTGTGGTACCAACAATGAGATTGGCCATGGTACACATTCCGTTTTCGTCGGTCTTGTAGTGATGGATCAATGTCCCACGGGGGGCTTCAACACAACCTACGCCTTCACCGGCCTTGGGTTCGATGTTTTTGGCCCGGATATCTCTACCCGTGATCTCAGGATCGTTGAGCAATTCTTCCGCGCGTTCAGCACAGTAGACCAGCTCAATCAGACGTGCCCAGTTGTAAAGCAGGGTCTGGTGGGCGGGACGACCGAAGCTTTTACGGAAGATTTCAAGTTCTTCCTGTGCCAGCGGAGTGGCCATCTTGTCACAGACATTGATACGGGCCAGACAGTTGGAACGGTACACACCGACAGGATCGTTTTCATCAAGTTTGAGGTTACCCCATTTTTTTGCATAGGGGAATTTCAAGTAACTCCAATCTTCGATGTGTTCACCGATATAATCTTGGTACTCGTTGTACTTGAAATCGTCATATTTTCCGTTGGCATCCATGAGGCGGAGTTTGCCATCATAGAGCTGCAGGGCACCGTCACTATCAACGGTTCCAATATACCCGGAAGGAAATACACCCAAGGTCTGGACTGCGTCCAGATATTTGGGGAAGACATCTTCACGGGCAAACTTCATGGTGAACATGGCAAAATCTTTGAATTCCTTAATGCCTTCAAGGAGTTCCTTGCGTTCTTCTTCAAGCATGGGCTTGGAAAATCCACCAACAACAGCAGCCATGGGATGAATGACCTTACCGGCGAATTTTTCGAGCATCATCTGCGATTTGTAACGCATGTGCACAACTTTTTTGGCCAGATCAGGTGCGGCACCTACAATACCGACGACGTTCCGTACGGAATAGTCGGCATCAGGACCGAGCACGAAATCCGGTGCGGCCAGAAAATAGAAATGCAGGATCTTGTCCGGGATGTATGCCAGCATCTGGCAGAGTTCCCGGAGTTTTCTACCTGTGGGCGGCAATGTTACTCCAAGACATTCATCCGCGGCTTTGTTGGAAGCCAGATGATGCTGCCAGGGGCAGATACCGCAGATCCGGTTGACGATCCGACATACTTCTTCAATGGGACGACCGACAACGAATTTTTCAAAACCCCTGAGGGACAAGACATGCAGTCTTGCATCCTCCACATTGCCGTTGTCATCCAGCTGGATCGTAACGCTAGCATGACCTTCAATGCGGGAGACCGGGGCTATATTTAATATCT
>JAQVZR010000128.1 GCA_028708105.1 Desulfoplanes sp.
ACGAAGGAACGCGAAGGGTGAAGAATCTGGGATAGATTGAGCTTTATTTTGTTGCTTTTCTTCGTGTTCCTTAGCGTTCTTCGCGGTGAAAAAAACTCAATCCCTCAAACGTGGTTTGGTTTAACAATTTCCATAAATTCCTGTTCTGAAATCACTTTAGTCCCCTTTTCTTTGGCCGTAGCGATTTTTTTGGCCCCCACTTTTTCCCCGCAAACAAGATAATCTGTGGCTCCGGTGACTGACGTCTGGACCTTTGCCCCCAGTTTTCTGGCCAATTCCTGCATCTCTTCCCGGGTTCCCTGGAGCATTTTTCCCGTAAACACGATCCCTCTGCCGGTCAGCGGGGATTGGATTGAAGCCAGATCTTTGGCCAGTGGTGTTCGTTCCAGATTAAATCCGAGGTCAAGCATATGTTCTATGGTGGTCCGGATTTGGGCGATGCCCCGGCTGATGGACTGGCAGGTGATGTCACCGAATCCGTTGATTTTCAGAATTTCTTCAGGCGTGATATCCGTAAGGGTATCTATGGGGTGGTGGGCAAGGAGTTTTCGGCTGTCTCCTTTGCCCAGATCGGCAATGCCGAAGGCGGCCAGGAAACGCCAGTCTTCAACAGGAGTATTTTTGCTGATGGCCAGGGCCTGGAAAAGATTCCTGGATTGGACCGGGCCAAATCCCATATTTTCAAAATCTTCCTGGGTCAGGGCATAGATCGCTTCCAGGGTGATAACGCCCTGATTGACAAGTTTCTCAACGGTTTTGGCCCCATACCAATCTGCGTTGCCAAGAATTTTGAACCAGTGTTCGATGCGTTGGCGTATCTGGGCCGGGCACGAGGTGTTGGTACACACGAGAAAATCATTTTCCCAGATCAGAGGCATGGAACAGACCGGGCAGATTGTAGGCAGGGATATTTTATCTGATCCGGTGATCACGGCTTCCAGTTTGGGAATGACTTCGCCGCTGCGGATGATTTCAATGAGGGCGCCTTCCCCCGCATGACGTTTTTTTAGGAATCCGGCATTATGGGCTGTGACCCGTCTGATGGTTGCCCCCGAAAGAGAAATCGGCTCGACCAGAAGAACCGGCGTAACCTTGCCGGTGCGGCCCACCTGCCATAGAATTTTTTTGACCCGTGTTTCGGCTGTTTCGCCTTTGTCTTTGACGGCAATCTGCCAGCGGTAATGGTGGGCAGTGGCTCCCATAGAAGTTTTCAGATCCTCATTGGTTACTTCCACAACCAGTCCGTCTATGGGGTAATCAACTCTGTCCTGCAGATCTTTTTTTATGTCATCTATAGAGGCCAGGAGTTCCTGATCGTTTCCTTCCCAAAAAGGCAGGGTGGTATAGGGAACAAAACGAACGGCTTTATCTTCCAGTGCCTGTTGGGCAAAGGTGTTTACGGTATCTGAAGAAATGATGCCTACTACAAGATTCCGCGGATGTTCGAATTTGTCGGCCAGATGTTCCTGAAAATAGGACAACTGGATAACCAATTCCCCCAGCCCCAGTCCCCGTCCACCCACAGGGATGACGCCCTTGGTCAGGGCGGAGTTGATCTCGAATCCGGTCATGCCGTTGCCGCGGGTGGCCAGCGTGGTCCCGTCGTCACGCCCGGCAAGTCCATCCAGCTTGGGGGTGACCCGGAAACGGAAGGCATGAATCCCTATAGCCGCTCCTTCCTTGTGCACCCGATCCACGAAACGTTGCAAATCTTCCTTGGTGTAGGCCTTATCCGTGGAAAGCATGGGCACGGGATGGCGGACCTGTTTTTTCCCGGAAAAGATTTCCGGTTCCACCTGGTTCAGAAAGGGATTGTCCGGGTCCTGGGTATGCAGAGATTCAACCAGGTTGTCGTATTCCTCGTCGGAGACCAGGGGGTGGCCGGCACGGTATGCAGCGTTATATTTCTTGAGTTGTTGGGTCAGGGTGTTGAGGGCACGGATATCGGGCATGGGAAAAGGTCTCGTTACGTAGAAGATGAAAAAAAAATGATTTCTAAAGAATCCCGTCCTGTTTGCCAAGGGGCGAACATTGTCTTCCATTCTGATATTCTGTACATTCCGGCACTCCAACTGTGTGGAAAGAACCTTGTTATATCCAACCATTACAACGGGTCGTCCGGGGCTGCCCTGACTGGTCCGAGAATCTGAGATCAAGGAGTTTTATATGCGTGCATTGCCTGTTATCATTATGGGAGCCAAAGGACGGATGGGAGCAACTCTGGTCAATCTGGCAGAGAACGATCCCTGCTTGACCCTGGGAGGGTTGGTGGAACGGCCGGAAAGACAGGAGGGATTGGAACGCTACGGATGCCCGGTCGTTGCTGATGTTCAGGAAGTTCTTGGTCTTCCCGGGGCTGTTGTCGTCGATTTTACCGCCCCGGCCGTCACCCTGGATACTGCAGCCAAGGCCGCTGTAACTGCCACCCCCGTGGTCGTAGGCACGACCGGATTGAACAAGGAGGAATTGGCCACGCTGAAAGATCTGGCTTTGAAGACGCCGATTTTCTGGGCTCCGAACATGAGTGTCGGGATCAATGCACTGCTGCGTGTCCTGCCCGACCTGGTGAAACTTTTGGGTGAAGACTATGACCTGGAACTTATGGAGATCCATCACAAACACAAAAAGGATGCCCCCAGCGGGACGGCCCTCAAATTGGCTGAATGCCTGGCCCACGCACGGGGCCGGGAGCTGGAAGAAATCGGTATTTTTTCCCGGCATGGCATCATCGGAGAGCGACCCAAAGGAGAAATCGGCGTCCAGGCCCTGCGCGGCGGAGACGTTGTGGGAGATCATACCGTCTATTGCCTTGGACCGGGAGAGCGTATCGAAATCACCCATCGGGCCCATTCCAGAGAAACTTTTGCCAGTGGTGCCTTGCGTGCGGCTAAATGGCTGGCTGGTCAGCAGCCTGGGAAGTTGTATACCATGGCAGATATGTTGGGTTAGGGCGAAAGCGTAGGGTAAACATGATGAAAACTCGCTTCCCCATGCATCAGGTGCGTACCTACGAAGATGCGGTTCCAAATAAACGAGTGTATCCGGATGACCTGCTGATTGTCCGGATGCACGTCGGAAGCTGCGAGAAAATAGGCATTTTCGACCTTTGGGATTTCTAGCGATCGTTGTCTGATAGTCCAAAGCCATGAGCGATCCATGCCAGGGCACTGCCCAGATCCCGGGCAACAGCATGGGGCCATCCCGGGCGGCGCTCTGGAAGTTCTAGAATATCCTGGTGCAGCCGGGGAAGATCCAGCGCTGTGGACTCCTTGGCTCCGTGTCCTGTCAGGACCAGAATGGTGTACTGGAGGGATGCGTTCAGACCGAAGGTGATATCGGCCCGTTTGTCACCGATCATGACGGTTTGCTCCGGGGTAAGAGCATGCCGGGCGACAAGCTCTTGCCACATGCCTGTTCTGGGTTTTCGGCAGTTGCATTCCTGGTCCGGAGCATGGGGGCAAAAAAAATTGTCTGTTAACAGAATCCCCTGCTCTGCCAGTATGTCGGCAAGCCTTTTTTGGACTTTTTGGTATTCCTCTCTTGAAAAATATCCTCGTCCTATACCACTTTGGTTGGTTACCAGGAAAAAATGGACTCCTCGGGCCTGCAGATTGCGCATCGGTGCAATGACTCCGGGAATGAGCTCCACGTTGTCAGGGTCACAAAGGTAGTGACATTCCTTGATCAATGTTCCATCGCGGTCGAGGAGAATATTTGTAATAGGACGGAGCAGAGAGGACATTGGGAGTCGTGGGCTAGGGGGAATGAAGAGCTGGTTGTATCTTTTGTCCGGTTGATAAGAGGACCGGAAAAATGCATTGTTATGCTGTGGTTATGCATTGGTCAATGTGTCACCTTGCAGATATGTAAGCATACATGCGTATCGTGTGATTCTGGTATCAGCCCCCTGGTTGATGATCTGTTGCAATTTTTTTCCACATTATAATGAGCAGACGAACGTGTTGCCTATGCTATCTTCTTCACCAAACATCCCTTTTGAACTTGTAAGCTCTTTCACCCCCCAGGGAGATCAGCCCCAGGCCATAGAAGCGTTGACCCGATCTCTTGCACAGGGGATTTCTGATCAGGTGCTTTTGGGCGTGACCGGGTCGGGCAAGACTTTTACCATTGCCAATGTCATTGCCCGCAGTAACCGGCCTGCCCTGATTATGGCCCCAAACAAAACCCTGGCTGCTCAATTGTATTCCGAATTCAAGGCCCTTTTCCCCCATAATGCCGTGGAGTATTTTGTCAGTTACTATGATTACTACCAGCCCGAGGCCTATCTTCCCCATTCGGATACCTACATAGAAAAGGATTCCTCCATCAACGATGATATCGATAAACTGCGTCATGCAGCTACCCATGCTCTGCTCACCCGGCGGGATGTGATTATTGTCGCATCGGTGTCCTGTATCTATGGTCTGGGATCACCCGAATACTATGCCAAGATGCTCATTCCTGTTGAACAGGGCGAGCAGGTGTCCATGGAATCCATTATTGAACGGCTGGTGGAAGTCCAGTACGAACGCAATGATTATGATTTTCATCGGGGGACTTTCCGGGTTCGGGGGGACGTGCTCGAGATCATCCCTGCCTATGAACACGAGCAGGCCTTACGCATCGAATTTTTCGGGGACGAGATCGACGGGATATTCAGTACTGATCCCCTGACAGGTGAAATCAAAGACCGGGTGAACAAAACCGTTATTTATCCAGCCAGTCATTATGTGTCGGACAAGGATAATCTGATCCGTGCCATGCATGACATCCGGGATGAGTTACGGGAACGTCTGGTCTGGTTCCAGAGTACCAACCGTCTGGTCGAGGCCCAGCGTCTGGAACAAAAGACCCAGCTGGATCTCGAAATGATTGAAGAATTGGGGTATTGTAACGGCATTGAAAACTATTCGTTGCATCTGGACAAGAGAAGTCCGGGCGAACCTCCGGCGACGTTGATTGACTATTTTCCGGATGATTTTTTGCTCTTTGTGGACGAATCCCATATCACCATTCCTCAAATAGGGGGAATGTTTAAAGGGGACAGATCCAGAAAACAGACCCTGGTTGATTTTGGTTTTCGTCTGCCCTGTGCTCTGGATAACCGCCCCTTATGCTTCGACGAATTCTTGGACAGAATCCATCAAACCGTTTATGTCTCGGCAACACCCGGGCCTTGGGAACTGAAACAGGCTCAGGGGCTGGTGGTCGAACAGGTTATCCGGCCCACGGGACTTCTTGATCCCCTGCTGGAGGTCAGACAGACCAAGGGCCAGATGGATGACCTGATGACGGAATGTTTTACGCGCATCGAACATGACGAACGCGTTTTGATCACCACGCTGACCAAGCGTATGGCCGAGGATTTAACCGAGTTTTTGCAAGCCCGGGGGATCGCAACCCGATACATGCATTCGGATATTGATACCCTGGAGCGGGTGGCTATACTTCAGGCATTGCAGAAGGGTGAATTTTCCGTTCTGGTGGGCATCAATCTTCTGCGTGAGGGATTGGATCTTCCTGAAGTCTCGCTGGTGGCCATTCTGGACGCGGACAAAGAAGGGTTTCTGCGTTCCAAGCGGTCCCTGGTCCAGACCTTTGGGCGAGCAGCGCGCAATGTTAGCGGCCAAGTGATCATGTACGCCGATAAAGTTACCGATTCCATGCACAGTGCCATGGAGGAGAGCAACAGGAGGCGTGAAAAACAGGATATCTACAATGCGGAGCATGGCATTGTACCCAAGACCATCCGCAAGGCCGTGATGCGTAACGTCCTTGCAGAACTCCGGCAGGAGGTCAAACAGGGACCAGCTCTTTCTGTAGCTGAAACAGCGAAAGCATACCGGGGCAAACCTCAAGAAATGGAACGTGAGATCAAACGTCTGGAAAAAAAGATGCGTTTGGCGGCAAAGGAGTTGGAATTTGAGGCTG
>JAQVZR010000129.1 GCA_028708105.1 Desulfoplanes sp.
ATAACCACCTCGAATCTATATCCACACGGGGAGTCTTTCCCGCAGGAGAAGGCGCGGGCTATGCGGGCGGCATCACGTCATCGGCCGTAGACGGCATCCGCGTCGCCGAAGCCGTGGCCGAAACGATGGTGGAACAACATAATAATCTTAAATAATTAGCGATTCGTAGGGGCACAGCACGCCGTGCTCCTACGGTCGATCCAGACATTACCAATGATTCCATACTATTTCATCGTCATCCAACACTCACCTTTCCCCCTCCATCCCTGACTAAGGATTTTCCATGTTCATTCTTGAGGCTCCCTATGTCTCCAATTTTCTGAAACAAACCATCCTCGAACGCCAGGCTCCGGTGCTGGCCAACGCCATGGCCATCAAACACCTGGGTTGTGATACCCCCGGACTCTGCCCGACCGAAACTTTTGTCCGTAAAGCCGGCACCGGCGATAACCTGCGCATCTATTCCAATTCGGAAAATGCCATCGACTGGATCGGAACCAACCTCCAACAAACCGGCCTTCCGGAAAAAATCGCCTTGTTTAAGGACAAGATCCGCTTCCGCGAACTCATCCGGGATATGGACCCGGATTATTTTTTTCGCGGGGTTCCTTTTGAAGAGCTGGATAGCATCGATCCCAGCGACATTCCCAAGCCCTTCATCATCAAGCCTGCTGTAGGCTTTTTCAGTCTGGGCGTGCACAAGGTGGATACTAACGCAGACTGGCCGGGGACCCTGGCTGCCATCAAGAACGAAGTCTCCCGCATCCAGAGCCAGTACCCGGATCAGGTGCTGAGCCTAGACCGGTTCATCATGGAAAAATGCATTGAAGGGAAAGAATTTGCCGTGGACGTCTATTTCGGCAACGACGGCCGCCCTGTTATCCTGAACATTCTGGGTCACCTCTTTGCATCGGCCCATGACGTCAGCGACCGGGTCTATCTGACTTCGGCCACCATCATCCGCACCTGGCTGGACCGGTTCACCAGCTATTTGGACGAAATTGGCACCCGGGCCGGACTGACCAATTTCCCCGCCCATGTGGAACTGCGCGTGGATGAGAACGGGCACATCATAGCCATTGAGGTCAACCCCATGCGCTTTGCAGGCTGGTGCGTGGCCGACCTGACCTTTTATGCCTACGGATTCAATCCTTATTCCTATTATCTGGACGGCCAAAAGCCCGACTGGGAAACCATTCTCAAAAAACGGGAAGGCAAAGTAGTCGGCGTGGTCGTGGCCGATGTGGCGGCAAACGTGGATTGCTCAACCATCACAAGGGTGGATTATGAAGCTTTTACAGCCCGGTTCACCAAACCTCTGGAACTCCGACGCATCGATGTTCATGAATATCCCGTCTTCGCCTTCCTCTTTGCCGAGGTTCCCGAAGATGATCTGAGCGAGTTCAAGGCTCTGCTCCATTCGGATCTGAACGAATTTCTTACAATCAAAGGGGAATAACCGACTCACGCACAAACGCATAAAAAAGATGATACCCATACCCGCTGGTCCTTCCAAAGTTATCGGACCACCACTGCTCCAAGGAAAATAAAACTTTTATAAAATAAAGCTTGCCAAGCACGAATCAAAACCCTAGTACCTGTTTCTCTTGTTGCGGGGTGGAGCAGCATGGTAGCTCGTCGGGCTCATAACCCGAAGGTCATAGGTTCAAATCCTGTCCCCGCTACCAGTAAATGATAAGGGCCTTAGATGCATAATCTAAGGCCCTTTTTCTATGCTACAACACGAAACGAAGGAAATATGGCCGGCAAACACCACCAGGTCAGCCTTTAGGAATTATTTTCTTTTTCCTCTATCCCCTTCACCACCCGATCAAAATCCGACTCAATCTTCTGCCTCCTGTTAAACTCCTCATACTCGGCAAATGCTTTACTCTCAGCCTGTTTTCTGGACACCGCCCCATACCCTTCCAGCACCTTATATTCATTAAATTCCAAAAACTTGTTCACGCTCTCGGCAAAGGCTTCCATGGTAAAACTCTGCCGGCGTTTTTGATCTTATACCTTTTGCCGTCTGCGGCAGTATGTTCCAAAATGGAAACAACTGCATCCTCGGCCAACTCACAGCTATCAAAAATACTGGCCAGATGCTTGGATATAGCCGGAACCCCCACCCCAAAGAGTTCGGCGATCCGTTTCTGGGGAAGCCAGATGGTCTCGTTGTGGAAGAACACCTCCACGGCCACCTTGCCGCCCGGTACTGTGTACAGCAAAAATTCCGTTGTTTGGTCTGTTGGCGTTAACATCCGCTCTTTGCTCATGGTATGCACCTCAGTTCTTTCATATACGCATCCACGTCCTTTGCACACGTCCACGAATCGAGTATCCTGTTATGAATAGAATATCGTATAAACAAGCCACAACACTTTGTTAAAGATATATGACCAGTCAATGAGGATGACTGAATTCAGGATGTATAACTATGTGCCATTCGCGTAAAATGATTTCAAGGTGTTTAATGTTGGGTAACTGTTCAGATTTTAGGTCATTATTGCAAAAGGTTGATTCTCACCGCCGTACCCGTAGGGGTGCCCCTTGCGGGTACCCTTTTCGGATGACACGTTCACCCTACGGATTCTGAACATACAAAGCCGACCCGACGGTCGGCGTTCCCAGGAAATACAGATTGCATTTCTAATGGCTATCTCAATGCTGAATAGTTGCAACATGTTAAGCATGAGAAAATCGTAGGGGCAATTCAATAATTGCCCGTTTTTCTGCGCCCCGGGAGGTGCAGAAAAACAGATTGACTTCCAGCAATCCCTACTGTCTGAACGACATTACATGACGTCAAAAAAACAACGCATGTACAGATGGTTATACCTCAGAGACCACGTCCCCAAAAACCGCATAATCCCGAAAAAAAAGCTGGAACGTAACTATCCAACCTCACATTTTTTAGTAGGGGCGACCGGTGAATCTCTTTAAAAACACCCCATTGCCTCTTTGCAAACATACTGTTACAATTTTTTTGTAACAAGTAATCTGTAAGGAGCGCATAATGAACCCTTTTTCGAAAAAAATTCTGCCTCCCAAGGCACTGATCTGTGATCGGCAACAGGAACTTAAAGATGTTATCAGATATGCCGAGAACCAGCAAAATATGGTCCTCTTTTCTCCCCGCCGTTATGGCAAGACGTCACTTGTCTTAAGGGCCCAGCACGAACTTAGAGCACAGAATTTTTTGACCATCTACGCCGACCTTTTCAGTGTCGACAGCCTTGACGACCTGGCAGCCATTCTAGCCAAGGCTGTATACAAGGCTATCCATGCCCAGGAATCCCTGCTGGACAAAGGAAAACGCTGGATCTCCGCCCTGAAATCCTTTCGTCCTGTCATCCAGCCAACGGAAACCGGCCTTGAACTTTCCGTTACCAATTCCAGCCATTTTACAGGCCAGGCTCTTTTCGAACAGGTGATGGAAGATATCGGCAACCTGATTATCAAAAAACAAACCCCGGTCCATATTGCCTTGGATGAATTTCAGGAAATATCCAGAATCAAAGCAAAAACAGAAGAAATCATGCGTAGTTACATCCAAACCCACCAGGCGTCCTATTGTTTTATCGGCAGCCGGCGGTCCATGCTGCTCCAGATGTTCAACCAGAGCAAACGTCCTTTTTTCCAAAGCGCGTTCAACTATCCTCTACCCGCATTGCCCCAACAAGACATGATCACCTATCTGCAAACCGTGATGCATGAACATGGACGGGATTGTTCCGTAGCCTGCGCAACAAAAATAGCCGATATCAGCCAAGGATACGCATATTATCTCCAACTCCTTGGCTATTTCTGCTTTGAACGTTCCTCCTCCGAAATTACGGATGAAATCATCGCTCAAGCCTTTGATCTTGTCCTTGAATCCGAAGCGTTCTATTACCAGGCTAATATCGAGTCCTTATCCACGACATCCTTGAAGCTGATCAAGGCCCTGGCCAGACAACCGACAAAACAACTCCTCTCCGCCCCGTATCTTTCCAAACTTGCTGTATCCGCCTCCTCGGTCGCGTACACTCGCAAGCAACTCGAAAAAAGGGATCTTATTGAAGAAAAAAATGGATATCTCCAGCTGGTTGATCCTTTTATGGCGATCTACCTGCAACGACATTGAGGGATGATGAAGAGATAAAAAACATAGATGTAGTGCCGAAAACTTTTCCATAAAAAGCACAACATTCTAGATTTATTTTATATTATAAAAATACAAAGTTCAACTTTGACTCATTTAGAATCGTTCAGCTCTGCTACAAAAAATACCCCACACATTCTCTGGATGCCAAAATCCGTAGGACGGTCGTGTTATCTGTACAACCCTTCAATGTCGCTACGGATATAAAAGCACCCACATCTGACAAGATCAATCTCGTCAATATGGGCAGGTGGTCCCAAGAAGTGTTTCACAGATAACGACTATGCATTCTGGTTCAACAACCTGACGGCCAATGTGAAAAAGCGGATTGCTGCCTATCAAGAAGAACATGATTGAGTGGGGCCACGTCAGCCTTATCATACCACCCAGAAAACGCCTTCAGAATAGCTGAACGGTCGGAATCATCCTCTCCCCCACCTTCCCATAAAATCGCCCCGTGATGCGCATATCAGTGCATCACGGGGCGTTCCTAAGATGGACGTGCCCTGGGGGCCAGGCTCTGCTGAAAAACAGTGCCCATCCCGCCCCGATTTCGGATCGCATCCTTTATCCGCCACAACATCAAAAGCCCCTACAACCCAATGTAAGGGCTTTTGATGTTTGCTGTAACGGATCTGCCATGTTTTGGGAACATCGTCATGGGTGGGAAGGGTTCCACATCATCATCTTCAAGTTCGTCCTGGCTGATTCCGGCTAACCAACCGATATACAGGCTGCGAAAATCACCGCGTTTGATTTCTTCACGGATCGGGCGGAGTCTGCTCATCCAGTCTTCCCCATCCTCTCCCTCAAAAAAGCTATCGCCTTCGGAATCATTAAATTCCCAGCATAAAAACCAATACGAATCGATTTTTTTGGTGGTGAAGGCGTCCATAGATTCCAAGCCCTGAAACATGTCCTGGGAAAAAAATTCAAGAGGAATGCGCAGGTAAAAACATGCTGTTCCCCAATGGGCAACATACACATAGGCATCAAAAAAACGTTTCATCAATTCAATAGGTTCGGCCTTAAGATCTCCCCAATTGTAATGATTGGTGAAGCTGACCGAGGTTATCCTGGCCCTTGTGGAGATGTGTCGCAAAGCGTCAATATCGTCGGATGACAAGGGCTCATCCATGGCCAAGAAATCATGAAACTGATATTCACTCATGGATGTACACTCTTTTTTGTGTGTTTGTACCCCGCGCAGGGCATTGCTGTTTTGATTCAGGATATCCCAGAGTGCCTGATGTGCAGCAACGCCGTCAACATTGGCGGCGTTGCTCTCTAAACGAAAAAACACAAACAAACATCAAATACATCTGAATCCAACGCGGAACGTTGTATCCCACAATTCTCTCAATCAAGTTTCCCCATTGCCAGCCCTTCTTCTAACCGGGCCACTTCCAGTTCCCGAACTGCCTGGCTGGCCAGGCTTTCCGCTGTCAGCACGGCGGCGCTGGCATCCAGGACTTCGGCACTGGTTCCACGGCCGACATTATATTTGAGTTCTTCAATATGCAGCACCTTGCGGGCGTAGGCCACACTCTGACTTGTGGCCCGGATTTTTGCCCGGGCCGTCTGTATGTTAGCCCGGGCAATGGTCAGTTCACGGGCAGCGGCCAGACGCGCGGCGCGCAATGCGGCCCGGGCCTTGATAAGTTCGGCACGGGAGATGGCCAGAGAGGATGAACGCAGGCCGCCGTCAAGGAGGGGCAGGGAGATGCGGATGCCGCCGGAATAGTCGTTTTTCCACGGGGAGTCGTCATCCTGCCCCAGAG
>JAQVZR010000130.1 GCA_028708105.1 Desulfoplanes sp.
CCGAACTGGATAAGCAGGGGAAAGCCCATAAGATGGCCGATCTGTTTTAAGATAAGGCCGATAATCAGGGAGGCAAACAGACCGTGGGCCATACCGTTGAGCATGAGGATGATATAGTCGCGGATGTGGATGGTGTGTAAGGGATTGGAAGGCATAGGCATCTCTGCGTGTGTTGTGTGGGGGTTCCCCTTGGTCGTAACGATTTGATGGGAACGTGAATGGGTGCTAATATTCGATGTATGAGCTTGCAGATGAATAATGTACGGAAGAACGGGATGCAAGGAAGAGTTGGGAAGGGGGCAAATGTTTGGTTGATGAATATGTATGTGGGAATTGTGTCTGCGTCTTGTATTCCAGATATATTGCCACAAGGGGACGCTCATGCGTCCCCTTGTGGTGTTGGTTTATTGTGCTGCAACGGCCCAGGCAGGAAGCTGGGAAAGGTCAACACCCCAGATGAGGGGTACTCCGTAGATCACGGCCGCGGTGATAACGACGCTGCCGATGATATTTAACCAGATCCCGGCCTTGGCCATTTGCGGGATACTGATGCATCCGCTGCCGAAGACCACGGCGTTGGGAGGTGTGGCCACCGGCAGCATGAAGGCAAAGGATGCCGATACGCAGCCTGCAATGATAGGCCCGAAAGGATGGATCTGCAGAGCAACGGCGGCACTGCCCATGATGGGTACCAACAGTGTTGCGGTGGCCGTGTTGGAGGTGATTTCTGTGAGGAAGATGACCATGAGAACCACGATGCCGATGAACACAACCATATTTGTGCCCTGCAGACCTGTGAGCTGAGTGGCCAGCCAGACGGCCAGCCCGGATTTACCAAAGCCGTTGGCCAGTGCAAGACCGCCACCGAAGAGGAGGATGATATCCCAGGGGATCTTGACTGCGGTTTGCCAGTCCAGGAGGAATTCCCGTTTGGCAAAGTTGGTGGGTGTCATGAACAGCAGCCCTGCGCCAAGGATACCGATGGTGGCATCATGGACATAGGCCAGAGCCTGGATGTGGACGAACCCCCTGCATATCCATGAGGTGCATACAAAGGCGCCGATGATGAGAATTTTCTTTTCTTCCGGAGTGGTGCGGCCCAGGCGTCGGAGTTCTTCCTGAATATACTCCTTGCCACCGGAAAGGACCTCACCGTGAACGGGGAACAGAATCTTGGTCAGCAGAACCCATGCGATGGCGATCATGATGACGGCCAGGGGAACACCAAAGAGCATCCAGTCGGAAAAGGAGATGCTCTGACCATACATTTTGTCCAGCATGCCCACCATGACAACATTGGGGGGGGTGCCGATGATGGTGGCCACGCCGCCGATGGAGGCTGCGTAGGCAATGCCGAGCATCAGGGAAATACCAAAATTGTCAGTGAGCGGGACTCCTGATTCATGTTTCTTTTTTCCCGTCTCCTCGGCCGTTTTTTTGATGACCGCAAGACCAATAGGGACCATCATCATGGCCGTTGCCGTATTACTGACCCACATGGACAAAAAGCCTGTGGCAATCATAAATCCCAGAACAATGCGACTGGGACTCGTTCCCACTAGTTTGACGATGTGCATGGCCACCCGTTTGTGCAGGTTCCATCGTTCCATGGTCACGGCAATGAAAAATCCGCCCATGAACAGATAAATGAGGTGGTTGGCATATGGAGCTGTGGACGCTGCCGACTTCATGACGCCAAGAATCGGGAAGAGTGCGATGGGGAGGAGAGATGTTGCCGGAAGCGGGATGGCTTCCGTGATCCACCATACGGCCATTAACGCAGTGACCGCTGCGACCTTGAGGGCCTCAGGTTTCATGCCTTCAGGCAACGGCAAAAGTAAAATGATGACAAAGAGAATTGGGCCGAGAAAGAAACCGGTTTTTTCCCGCAAATGCTGCATTGACATCCTCCATCCTTTGAAATTTTATTCCTGTCTCGTGTTTCCATTACCTATCGGTTGGGACAAGATACGAAAAAATGCAATAATTCAGATATCGTTGCTTGCCTTTTTGCATTGTATACATGACATCCTTTTTAGGTGAGCGGTTACTCGGTTGCATAAGCGGGCACGAAGTTTTTATTTGAACTACCAGGTCGGGGCGTGGCGTGATTTTAGGGGGAATACGGCGGAGGCGGAGCACTTTGCGAGGATCGTACTGCAAATGAGAAAAATGTATAAAGTGTTTTATTTTAATGTGTAAGAATATATATGCGGGTGGATGGGGTATAATCCCTATATCATCAATCTGCTGCGTGGCCAGCCTAACGCAGGGCTTGTTCGACCGTTTACCAAAAGAAATAAGCCGTTAGGCTGTTATACAAAAAATTGTGGCAGCAGAGATCTTAATACTATGACGCATGGCTGCGGGATTGTTGGGCCAGATGTGGTTCTTATTGTGAATAAATTCATCATGTTGACCATGCCCAGCCCCCTCGTAGACAGATACGGCCATATGGAAAGAGATGCACGCTCGCACTCTGTAAGGGACCAGCTGCGCTGTCTTGCTCTTTGACTGGACGATATTTCCTTTCCGCGCTAGACAATTCCTATATTAAGGGTGTTTTTTGAGTTTTCTGGACTGCAAAGAGAGTACTTATGAATAATCAGACTTTTGAACCCCGCATTGCGGCTTTTTTATGTAACTGGTGTTCCTACGGGGCCGCTGATCTCGCTGGAGTGGGCAGGATGCCGTATCCGGCCAATATCCGTATTATTCGTATCCCCTGTACCGGGAGCATGAAACCCGATTATATTTTGCAGGCCTTCCGCCGGGGTGTGGACGGGGTCTGGGTTTCCGGCTGACACCCGGGCGAATGCCATTATATTACCGGCAATCTTTTCGCCAGACGGCGGTTCGCTGTCTTTAGCAGCCTTTTAGAATACATCGGAATCGAACCCGGTCGGTTGCATTTTTCGTGGATTTCTTCGGCGGAATCCACCAAATTTCAGAAAACGGCCACCGAGGTTGTGGACGCAGTGCGTGCCCTTGGGCCGAACACCCGGCTCATTAAAGATATCAGGACGGCGGACTGATGCAGGAACGAACACAAAAAATCAGAGAAACAGCCAGAGAGCTTCTGGGTCAGGGCAAAGTGGATTGTGTCCTTGGATATACGCAGGGGTCCATCCCCATGCGTGCCAGACCTTTTTTTGCCACGACACCGGACGAGGTTGATCAGTTGTGCTGGACCGGCTTCTGTACCGGGAACCTGGCCAAGCTGCTCATTGGTCGTACGGACAGGGTGGCCATTGTGGCCCAGGGGTGCGTGAGTCGTAATATCGTGGGACTGATCCAGGAAGGCCAGGTTGTCAGGGATCATGTGGTTGTGATCGGGGTGCCCTGCCTGGGGATGCTCGAATACCGCAAGATTGAGGCCCGGTTGCCGGGAAAGGACGTCCACGAGGTTCTCGAGGTCGGAGACAATGTCACCGTCAGTGGACCCGGCTTTGAGGAAGTGATCCCAAGAAATTTTATCAAACGGGATAATTGCACTACCTGTATGCATCGAAATCCTGTCATTTCTGATGTTTTGGTGGCAGAAGCAGTGGACGAAACCGCAGGTGGGGATCTGGAGAAGGTTGCGGCCCCCTGGGAATCCTTTGACGCCGCAAAACGCTGGGAAGCGTTCAATGCGACTTTTTCTACCTGTATCCGTTGTTATTCCTGCCGCGACGCCTGCCCCTTGTGTTATTGTCATGTCTGCTTTGTGGACGAATCCCAGCCCCAGTGGTGTGGCAAAACCCAGGACGCGGCCGATGTGGACACCTTTCATATTTTGCGTGCCTTCCATTGTGCCGGCCGATGTACGGACTGCGGTGCCTGCGAATCAGCCTGCCCCATGGGGATCAAGATGCGCCGGATGACAAGTAAAATCGAAAAGGATGTCCGGAAGTTATACGGATACGAACCCGGCATGGATGTGAACGCCAAGCCGCCCATGACCGTGTTTCAGCCCAATGACCCCGAAGATTTTGTCAAATAAGGGCAGCCGGCCTGATGCAGCAAACCTGAGGACGAATGTGGCCCATGACTGATAAAGTACTTTCCAAAAAACAGATGGGATCTTTTGTGGAAAAGATCCTTGAGCAGAAAGATGTTTTCGCGCCGATTATGCAGGACAAGAGTCTTGTCTGGGGTGCCGTAACTTCAGCGGATGACATGATCTGGGATTTTACGAACACGGATCTTTCTCCCAAGGATGCTTTTTTCCCTCAGTCCGAGTGCCTGATGCATTGTACTGGTTGCAACGATCACGACGGAGAAACCCCGCAAGGCAGCATCTTTCAAGCAGAGCCTCTCCTTGCCCGGGAGCGGGTGCTTTTCAATGTCCGTCCCTGTGACGCACGGGCGTTCTGGCTGCTGGATCAGATTTTCTGCCAGGATGAATTGACCCATGATGTGTATTGGGCGGATAAAAGGGCCAAGACAACCCTGGTCGGCCTGGCCTGCAATGATCCCTGTTCTACCTGTTTTTGTACCTCCATGCAATGCGGGCCGCACCATGAAGAGGGCCTGGACATTCTCCTGGTCGATGTGGGTGATGCTTTCCTGGTCCGGGTGCTGACCATAAAGGGTGAGAGCCTGGCAGCATCCCTTCCGGAGGCAGATCAGGATTCCGTGCAGCGTGCAGTGGGATGCAAAGAGCATGCTGAAAAAACGCTGGCGCCGGGACCATGCACGGACCATCTTGCGTCCTCGGATGTCCTTTCCCTGTTCAATGCACCTTTTTGGGAAAAGGTAGCTGCGTCCTGTCTTAATTGCGGTACATGCACCTTCTGCTGTCCCACCTGTCATTGTTTTGATATCCAGGATGAGATCCAGGGCGAGGTGAGCCGCAGGGTCCGTAATTGGGATTCCTGCATGAGCTGGCTGTTCACCCAGCATGCCTCGGGGCATAATCCCCACAATACCAAAATGGACCGGGTCCGCCAGCGCTTCATGCACAAATTTTCATATATCCCCACCCGCCGTAAAGGAGCTTTTGGCTGCGTGGGCTGCGGCCGGTGCGTGCGTCTCTGTCCCGTCAATATTGATGTGCGGGAAGTGGTCCGATTGATGGATGATTTTGCTGCCAATATGCCGATCCCCTCGTAGGGGCTCCCCCCCGTGGGTGCCCTTCTTGGATGACCACCCTACGCATTTTTTGAACATACAAGGAAGGGGCTTCCCCCCTGTGGGTGCCCTTTTTCCTATGCATGCAACCCATAAGGGCACCCACAGGGAGGTACCCCTACATGATATTCAACCCCTCATCGACACTATGAACAATCCCTATCTCCCCTACCCCGTGCGTATCGACAAGGTTATTGTCGAAACCGAAGACCGTCAGCTCCGGTCCTATTGGTTCGAGTTTCTTCATGAACAGGATGCCGAAAAATTTAATCATTTTCCCGGGCAGTTTGCAGAATTGAGCATTGCTGGATACGGGGAAATCCCCATTGGTATCGCCTCCAGTCCCACGGAAGGCAACAAGGTCCTTTTTACGGTAAACAGGGCGGGGAAGGTGACCACCCGGCTGCATAATATGGGTGAAGGCGAGATCATGGGCATCCGGGGGCCATTGGGGAACAGCTATCCTCTTCGGGAAAACAAGGGTAAAAATATCGTCATCGTTGCCGGTGGATTTGCCGTGACCACCCTTAGGGCAACCATGAACTGGCTGCTGCACCCGGATAACCGCAAAAATTACGGGACCATTGATTTCATCTACGGGGCCAGAACTCCGGGCATGTTATTATACAAGGACGAGCTTAAAGCCTGGCAGGAGCGTGATGACGTGCGCTGTCACATCACCATCGACCGTGAGGCCGAAGGCTTGGATGGTCTGGTGGGATTCGTACCCACGGTGACCGAACAGGCAGAGCCCAAGCCGGATAATGCCATCGCTCTCATCTGCGGACCGCCGATCATGATTAAG
>JAQVZR010000131.1 GCA_028708105.1 Desulfoplanes sp.
AAGCCTGAAGCCATCCCCCTGCCTCCAGGAAATGTCACCCTGGGTATGCCTGCGGATCTGCTCAGACAGCGCCCGGACATCCGCAAGGCCGAACGCCAGCTGGCTGCCCAGACCGCGCGCATCGGCGTAGCTAAGGCGGATCTCTATCCCAGCCTCTCCCTGACCGGTTCCTTTGGCTACGAATCCATCAACACCAATGATCTCTTCGAGCCTGCCAGCAACGTATTTGCCTTTGGTCCTTCGTTGCGCTGGAACATCTTTTCCGCCAACACCATCCGCAATCGGGTCAAGGCCCAGGACGCTGTGGCGCGGCAGTACATGCTGCGCTATGAAAGCACGGTGTTAAATGCCCTAAACGAGGTGGAAAACGCCCTGCGTTCATACATTGAAGACCGGGTTCGACTAGGCGCTCTCAAACGCGCAGTGGACGCATCCAGACGTTCCGTAGAGCTCTCCACGCAATTGTATCAGCAGGGTCTGGTCAATTTTCAGGATGTCCTGGACGCCCAGCGGGACCAGTTTTCCTTTGAAAACGATCTGGCCTCGGCCCAGGGCGCTAGCGCCGCCAATTTTGTGCGCTTATACACGGCCCTCGGCGGCGGATGGAACCCGGATGATCCCACGGCACCCGCGCCGACGCTCATGGATACAGTCCAAGGCAAGGAATAAAAAACGCAGTCCGTGCACATAAAGCAGAAAAAACTTCGACCGCCTCCGGGAACAGCCAGCATCATCGGGCGGAGAGATAATTTCCGGATGCACCGCACATTTTTCCCACGCGCACGGCCAACGGCTCACCGACGATTACAAACTGCTAACTTTTATCAACTTTTCTCCCCCAAGAACAATCAAGGAGTTTCCCCCATGCAACACAACCGGACGGACCATTTTATGCCTTTGTTCCTGATCCTTGTCAGCCTGGCAGTCTTAAGTACCGGCTGCCGCAAGGAAAACAAATACGTTCCACCGCCGCCGGCGACCGTCACTGTCAGTCGGCCCCTGGTACAGGCCGTGACCAACCGCGTTGAATTCACCGGAATTACTGAGGCGCAGGAATCAGTGGAAATCCGTCCACGGGTGGAAGGGTATCTAAATAAAATTCTGTTTTCCCCCAGCTCTTACGTCAAAAAGGGAGATCTTCTCTTAGTCATCGATCCCCGCCCTTATGAGGCCAAGCTCAAAGAGGCTCAGGCCGAGCTTCTGGTGCGTAAAGCCGAACTTGAACTGGCCAATACCACCCTGACCCGCAAGGAAAACGCCTTCAAAGACCGGGCTGTGAGCGAAGTAGACGTCTTTGAAGCCCGGGCCAAGCAGAAACAGGCCGCAGCCCAGGTGGAATCTGCCAGGGCAAGCGTGGATACCGCCGAACTGAATCTCTCCTACACCCACATCACAGCCCCCATCAGCGGCCGCATCGACCGCAGTCTGGTGGACGTGGGCAACTTGGTTGGTGCAGGCACCCCGACACTCCTGGCCACTATCGTCAAGGACGATCCCATGTACGCCTATTTTTCCGTGAGCGAACGGGATATACTCTATTACCAGACCCACGCCCATACAAAAAGTTTCACGGTCCAAACAAAGGTCAAAGCGTTTCTGGGACTCTCCAACCAGTCAGGATATCCCTATGAGGGAAATATCGATTACCTCGACAACCGACTACAGGCCACATCCGGCACCATGCGCGTCAGAGCAGTATTCCCCAACCAGGATCACCACCTGCTGCCTGGACTTTTTGCCCGTATCAGCATTCCCATTTGTCAAACCCCTAATGCTCTGCTTGTCCCCGACCTCGCGCTAGGTGTCGATCAACAGGGAGAATATCTGCTGATCGTCAATGCCAAAAACACCGTGGAACACCGGGCCGTAACCACTGGAATTCTGGTTAACGGCATGCGGGTCATCACCAAAGGTATCGGCCCGGATGACAAGGTCATCGTCAAAGGTCTGCAAAAAGCCCGCCCCGGCGTTGTGGTCAATCCCACGGAAATCAAACCGGATACATTGGTCAAGGCATCCAGTATTCCCGCAGCCGCTTAAGGAGCCCCCATGTTCAGTCGTTTTTTTATCAACCGCCCTATTTTCGCGGCCGTGGTCTCCATCGTGATCATCATTGCCGGTCTGGTGACCCTGCAAAGTCTGCCCGTTGCCCAGTATCCGGAAATTTCTCCCCCGACCATCTCGGTCTCCACCAACTATCCCGGTGCCAATGCTCAGGTCCTGTCCGACACAGTAGCCCAACCCATCGAGGAACAGGTCAACGGGGTGGAAGGCATGCTGTACATGTCCTCCACCTGTTCCAACAACGGCGACTACTCCCTGACAGTCTCCTTTGACATAGGCACGGACCTAGACATGGCCCAGGTGCTTGTCCAGAACAGGGTCAGCCAAGCTACGGCCCTGCTTCCTGAAGCTGTCCAACGCATGGGCGTGACTACCGCGAAACAGTCCACCAATATTCTACTTTTTATTTCCCTGACCTCGCCGGACAACCGGTTTGACTCCCTATATCTGAGCAACTACGCCTCCTTGCGCATCAAGGACGAACTCTCGCGCATCGACGGGGTCGGTTCAGTCTCCATCTACGGAGCCAGCGACTACAGCATGCGTATCTGGCTCAATCCCAACAAGTTGAAATCACGGGGTTTGACCACCACTGACGTCCTTAATGCCATCAACGAGCAGAACGTCCAGGTTGCCGCCGGACAAATCGGACAACCGCCGGCACCCCAGGAGCAGGATTTCCAATATGCCATCACGGTCAAGGGACGCCTGGCCGATGCAGCCCAGTTTGAACAGATCATCATCAAGACCCTGCCCGGCGGGGCCATGGTCCGTCTCAAGGATGTCGCCCGCATCGAACTCGGGGCCAAAACCTATGACATGTCCAGCCAGTCAAACGGCGTGCCCACTGCAGCTATCGGCATCTTCCAGCAGCCAGGGGCCAATGCCCTGGATGTGGCTAAAAAGGTCAAGAGCACCCTCAAGGAACTCAAAACAAGTTTTCCCCAGGGACTGACCTATGAAATTCCTTTTGACACCACGGAATTTGTAAACGCCTCCATCAACGAGGTGGTCGAGACCCTGTTTATCGCCATTCTCCTGGTTTTCATTGTCATTCTGGTTTTTCTCCAGGACTGGCGGGCGACTCTCATTCCCGCAGCCACCATTCCCGTTTCCCTCATCGGTACGTTTGCGGTCATGTCCGTCATGGGGGTGAGCATCAATATGCTCTCCCTTTTTGGCATCGTCCTGGTCATCGGTATCGTGGTGGATGACGCCATTGTCGTCGTTGAAAATGCCACCAGAAATATGGATGACCTGAAATTAGGAGCCAAGGAAGCCACCATCCGGGCCATGAACGAGGTGACAGGGCCCATCATCGCCACCACCCTGGTCCTTCTGGCCGTGTTCATTCCCACGGCCTTCATGGGCGGCATCACCGGCCAGCTCTACAGTCAGTTTTCCCTGACCATTGCCACGGCAACCATATTCAGTGCTCTCAATGCACTGACCCTCTCTCCGGCCCTGTGTGCCATTCTGCTCAGGCCCTCAGCCAAACATCACAATCCCTTTGCCCGGGCCTTCAACTGGGTGTTTGACAAGGCCCAGAACGGGTACCAACGCACTATCGCCATCATGGTCCGCCAGGGTCTGCTGGTCATGATTCTCTTTGCCGGTATCACTGCTGCGGCCTTCTGGGGATTTACCCAGCTTCCCACAGGTTTTGTGCCCACGGAAGATCAGGGATACGCCATGATGAGCGTCCAACTCCCCGATGCTGCGTCCCAGAAAAGGACTCTGGACGTTGTTGAGATCCTGAACAAGCGACTGGCCGAACTGGACGGCGTCCGCAGCTGGGTCTCCGTGCCCGGCTATTCTCTGCTGGACGGAGCAGTAACCTCCAACGCTGCCACCATCTGGGTCGTGTTCGACTCCTGGGACGAACGGTTGCCCAAAGGGCTGGACCTGAACGCCATGCTCGGGCACCTATGGAAAATGACCAGCGACATCCAGGAAGCCAGCATCTTTGCCTTCTCTCCCCCGGCCATTTCCGGTCTAGGGCAGGCAGGCGGATTTGAAATGAAGATCCAGGATAAAGGCGACGTGGGACTCACCGCCCTGGAACAGATGACCCAGGAAATTGCCCAGGACGCCAACTCTCAATCAACGTTGAGCAACGTGTACACAACCTTCCGGGCCAACACCCCTCAGTTGTTCACGGATGTGGACAGGACCCAGACCAAGAGCCTGGGCATCCCCCTGTCCGATATCTTCGATACCTTAAAGGCCAACCTGGGATCGAGCTATGTCAATGACTTCAATATATTCGGCAGATCCTACCAGGTCCGGGTCCAGGCAGATGCAAAATTCCGCGCCCGGGTGGAAGACATCAAGAAACTGGAGGTGCGCAACAACAACGGCGACATGATTCCCCTGGGCTCGGTCGTATCCGTGCACAAGACCCTGGGGCCCCAGCTGATCTCCCGGTACAATCTCTATCCCATGGCCACACTGAATGGTCAGGGAGCAACGGGTATCAGCTCAGGCCAAGCCATGACCCTGATGGAAGGCATTGCCACAGCCAAGCTGCCCACGTCCATGGGCTACGCCTGGTCAGGTATGTCCTATCAGGAAAAAGTGGCCGGCTCGTCCACCATCCTGATTTTCGTCCTGGCCATCATCTTCGTCTATCTGGTCCTGTGCGCCCAGTATGAAAGCTGGTCGCTCCCCCTGGTCATCATTCTGGCCGTCCCCCTGGCTCTCATCGGTACGGTCACCGCGGTATTCCTGCGGGGTATGGACGTGAATGTGTACACCCAGATCGGGATCGTCCTGCTCATAGCCCTGGCCTGTAAAACGGCCATCCTTATCGCGGAATTTGCCAAAGATGGCCACGAGGCCGGGCAGGGCATCATGGAAGCAGCTCTGGAAGCCTCAAAACTTCGTTTCAGGCCTATCCTGATGACAGCCTTTGCCTTCATCCTGGGCGTCTTCCCCTTGGTCATTGCCACGGGCGCAGGAGCAGCCAGCCGTCAGGCCCTGGGCACGGCGGTTTTCGCAGGCATGATTTCAGCCACCTTCCTGATGATCTTCTTTGTGCCGGTCTTCTACGTGGTCATCCAGGGAATAAGTGAACGCTTTTTCGGCAAAAAGAAAAACGCCATCATGAAGCACAACAAACCCAAAGTGGGCATAGAAGATTTGTAGAAAGGATATAGGACATACGAAAAAAAGCGTGCCGGAGGCTGAACAATCAGCTTCCGGCACGCTTTTTTATACCATAAGTCCTATACGACCTATAAGACCTATAGACCTAAATTCATCTTCTATCGTATCTCCAGGTTTCCCCCATTGACAACAAAACCTCTTTGGACATAGCACGATTGAACTTATTCTCAGGGCGGGGTGCAATTCCCCACCGGCGGTATCCCGGTTTTTCCGGGGAGCCCGCGAGCGCTTTCTGACGTCAGAAAGGTCAGCAGATCCGGTGAAATACCGGGGCCGACGGTTACAGTCCGGATGAAAGAGGATGAGACAGACCCGCCACAGGTTCCATGCCTGGACGTGGCTGTTCATGGTCTTACACCATGGACGGCTGTCCCCTTTCTAACGCCCTGATTCTGGTATTCCATCAACACCACAGGAGTCCTACCATGAATCAGTCCCTTCTTGAACAGTTTGGCAATCCTTCTGGACGCATGGAGCAGGCTTTGCGTTCATTGCAGCAAGGTAACGGCGTCCTGGTCACGGATGACGAAGACCGGGAGAACGAGGGTGACCTCATTTTTGCGGCCCAGTCCCTGACCCAACCCCAGATGGCCATGCTTATCCGGGAATGCAGCGGCATTGTCTGTCTGTGTATGCCCGAAGCAAAAATACGTGATCTGAACCTCCCCATGAT
>JAQVZR010000132.1 GCA_028708105.1 Desulfoplanes sp.
ATGGGCAGATACAGGAACAAGAGGAGCATCTTTAAGGAAGGTGGATTGCAGATAGTTGCTCACATCTTCAGTCACCAATTCCAGCCATTCTGCATCAACCATATCGATCTTGGTCAGAGCAACCATGCCTGTCTTGATGCCCAGCAGGGTACAAATTTCCAGATGCTCCCGGGTCTGGGGCATGATGCCTTCATCCGCGGCAATGACGAGGACGACAAAATCAATACCGGCGGCTCCGGCCACCATGTTTTTGACAAACTTTTCATGACCGGGAACATCAATAATGCCCAGACGCAGATCATCTTCCAGATCCAGGAACGCAAACCCCAGCTCGATGGTAATGCCGCGTTTTTTTTCTTCCACCAAACGGTCGCAATTGATCCCGGTCAAGGCTTTGACCAATGTTGTCTTCCCATGATCGATATGACCGGCAGTGCCCATGATGACAGGCATGAAGATGCTCCTTAACGATTAGATACAACGATATAAAAAGATATACGATATAGAATATAGAATAAAGGATATATACCCGACGCAAAACATGGCTTCCTAGCAGACATCCGTAGGGGCGACCCTTGCGGTCGCCCCTTTCGGCATGTGCACACGGATCTGCCCCAACCAAAGATTTCGGATAGTAAGCACGTACCTATCTTATATCCTCTATCATAAATCCTATATTATGAATTCATTCATCAATTTTTCAAAAAGACCTTATACGCCAGCACCGTTGCATAAACGTCCATCTTGCTGCTGATTTCAAAGGGACTGTGCATGGACAGGATACCGGGACCAAAATCGATAATATTCATGCCGTAGATGGCCAGATATTTAGCAACAGTACCACCTCCGCCGAGATCAACTCTGCCCAGTTCCGCCATCTGCCAGGGGACACCGGCTTCATTGAGAATCCTTCTGAGCCAGGCCACGTATTCGGCGTGGGCGTCGTTGGCTCCGTATTTGCCCCGGTGCCCGGTAAATTTGCAAAATACCGGCCCATATCCCAGCCGGGAGGCATTGAGTTTTTCATGGACCTCTTGATAGTCAGGATCAAGGGCTGAATGCACATCTGATGACAAGGCCCGTGTTTTGTTCATGACGTTCCGGAATTTTGTCTCCGGTTCCCAGGCATCAATAAGATCTTCCATGCAATACTCAAAAAAAAGGGACTGGGCCCCTGTGGAACCGTCAGAACCGATCTCTTCCTTGTCCCAGAAAATCACGACCTGGGTATATTCGGGCTCCGGACTTTCCAGAAAAGCCTCCATGGATGTAAAGACACAGATACGATCATCCTGGCCATAGCTGCCGATCATGGATGTATCCAAACCGACTTCCCGGGCAGGACCGGCAGGGACGGCCTGGATCTCGGCACTGTAGAGATCTTCTTCAACGATCCCATATTTTTTGTTTAATAATTGAAGGATATTGCGTTTGATCCTGTCCGTGGAATCATCGTCTTTCTCATCCGCCTCCTTTTTTTCTTCAGCGGGTGCATGTCCCAGATAAATATTCATTTTCTCGGCTTCAAAGGCCTCGCTGACCTTCTGCTCATTCTGCTTCTGGGACAGATGAGGTAGAAGATCGGCAATGACGAACACGGGGTCGACGGGATCATCACCAATAGAAATATGAACAGTTTCCCCGTTTGTTTTGGCTATTACACCGTGCAGAGCCAGAGGCCGCGAGAACCACTGATATTTTTTGATCCCCCCATAATAATGGGTCTTAGCAAGCCCTACTTCGCATTCTTCGTACAGAGGATGCTGCTTGAAATCCACACGAGGACTGTCCGCATGGGAACCTATCAGACGGATACCGTCCGACAGAGGTCGTTTGCCTTTGCGGGCAAAAAAAAGCGTCTTGCCCCGGTGATCGCGCATAACCAGATCGCTGGAAAAATCTTCAGAAAATCCTTTCGCCTTGAGGATATTTTGTCCCCAAGCCACAACTTCACGCTCGGTCTTGCACCTAGACAAAAAATCCCGATACCGGCCGCAAACATCTTCCATGGCCTTACGGTGTTTTTTTGTATCATAAATTTCCCAGCAACTCTTGGGATCACAAGTAAGTTTCGGTTCCATCACGATTCTCCTTTTTTATTACACCAGATCACATTGGACACACGACAGGAAAAAACATCCTGAATTTTCCAGGGCTGCGCATGGTTATCGTATCCTGTATTCTTTTTTTTACCCCAATCCATTTATCGCCTGCTCCAGCACATCCACCACCAACGGTATTTCCTTGTCATTGATGGTCCGGGGATCAAGACAGAAGTAATCATTCTCAATGCGCCCTACAAGGGGCGGATCCGTAGCCAGCAATACGGTTTTCAGTTCATCTGCCGTGCATAAAGTATTTTTGATTCCTACCAGCGTTGTTTGTATATCCTGTTCGGGGAAGGCCCCGCCGCCCACCCGGGAGACACCGGGCAACAAGGTCACGGACATGTTGCTGCTGAAATGAGCTGCTATCCGTTTTTTGATCCGTCCGGCTTTAGCGCGCAAGAAGCGGACATCCGCCGTGATCATAGCCAGAGTGGGCACGCTTTTCCGGGCCAGTTCGGGATCAAGATACAGCCTGAGCGTGGCTTCAAGAGCAGCCAGCGTCATTTTGTCAATACGCATGGCCCGGTTCATCTGATTGGTCTTGATGGGATCAATATACTTTTTTTTACCGATGATGATCCCGGCCTGCGGTCCGCCGAGCAGCTTGTCCCCACTGAAGGAAATGATATCCAGACCAGCGGCCACTGTTTTTTGAACAGTGGGTTCGGGCATCATATTGTACGCGGAAAAATCAAAAAAATTGCCGCTGCCCATGTCTTCGATCACCGGAAGAGCATGTTTATTCCCCAGGGCCACCAGATCTTCCTGAGAGACCGCCTTGTGGAATCCGATAATTCGGTAATTGGAGGTATGTACGCGCATGAGTACTGCGGTGTTTTCGGTAATGGCCTGCTCGTAGTCACGCACATGGGTCCGGTTGGTGGCTCCTACTTCCTTGAGAGTGGCTCCGCTCTTGGCCATGACATCGGGAATACGGAAAGAGCCGCCGATTTCCACGAGTTCCCCCCTGGAGACAATGGCTTCTTTGCCCTTGGCCCAGGTATCCAGAATAAGCAGTACGGCCGCTGCGTTGTTGTTGACCACCAGGGCTGCTTCAGCCCCTGTCAGTTTGCACAGCAGCTCTTCCACATGAGCGTAGCGGATTCCCCGTTTGCCGGTTTCCAAATTAAATTCCAGATTGGAATAATACCGGCAGGCATCCGATACCGCGTCCACCACAGCATCAGCCAAAATGGAACGGCCCAGATTGGTGTGCACCACAACTCCCGTGCCGTTGATCACCCGACGAAAATGGGGCCGGGATTGTGAACGGACAAAGGACGCAGCTCTGGCCGCAATTTTTTCCCATCCCAGGTCTTCGGGATCAGTTACGACCGAATCTTTGATTTCCTGACGACAGAGATCCAAAAACCGATTGATCTGTTCCCGCTGCAGGGGCTGCGAAATATGGACAAGTTCCTTGCGCTTCGAAAATTCCTGCAGGAGTTTATCAACGGAAGGAAGAAGTCTGAATAGCGTTTTCAAAAGAAAGCTCTCCTGGATATATGTAATCTGGAAATATGCATGGATACATACGAATCCATGCATTGAATAAAGAAATGCAGGCGAGGCGGGACGTCCGGTCTCTCGGGGAACGGTATTTCTGAATCACCGGATAAAACTACCCCAGAGCAAGCTCTTCAGGCTTGATCCGAAAAAATTCTCCCAGCAGATAAAGGGAACCACAGATAAGTATCTTGCTGTCTTGTCCTGCAACCAGATCAAGAGCTGCCTGCATATCATTGCAGGGCTGCGCCCTTTGTCCTAAAAGTGCGGCCAGTTGGTTTGCGTTCACGGCACGGTCGTTATTTCTGATCTGGGGTACAAGAATCGGACCTGCCGGGCACAACCTTTGAACCTGTTCCAGGCATTGGAGAATATTTTTATCTCCCATACATGAAAAAATCATATAATCAGGTACAAAATGCATGGCATGCAAGGCTGCCTCAAGGGCTGCCAGACCCATTTTATTATGAGCACCGTCCAATAAAAAAGTGGGAGTTCCCGGCAAGAGCTGCATTCTTCCCGGATGTTTCACCCGAGCGAGCCCCTCTTTACATTTCAACGGCAAGAATGGCCACCCCCTGGCCCCAACAAAAATAGACCAGCCTTGAAGAGCCAATAACGCATTATCCTGCTGAAAGAGGCCTTTCAATCCCAAATGTTCCGGAGACATGATCAGTTTGTGGTCATTATCAATAATAAAAGGCTGGTCATCACCAAGGGGTACGCCGGGATTGCCCCTATAGAATGTAGCACACTGAGCATCAGCCCGGGCCTTGATAATCTTTAGGACTGATTCTTCCTGACGGCCGCAAAGTACATTTCCTCCGGTAATGGCTCCGGCCTTGTCGGCGGCAATGGTCTCCAAATCATGACCAAGGAGAGCTTCATGATCAAGGCCGATAGGAGCCATCAATGTCAAATCATAGCTGAAGGCCGAGGTGGCATCCCACGTCCCGCCCAGCCCTGTTTCCATGATGATCACGTCCACCCGGGCACGTTCAAAAGCGAGCATGCCCATCAGCGTCAGGAGCTCGAAATAGGAAAAATCAACATCAGGGCACGCTGCATACACCGCATTAGCTAGATCAATCCAATGTTCTTCACTCAAAAGCTGCCCTGTAATCCGGATACGTTCCCGAGGGGTAATAAAATGTGGGGAGGTGAACAGTCCTGTCGAATGCCCATGTGCACGGGCAATGGATTCCAGAAAGGCCGCCGTAGATCCCTTGCCGTTGGTGCCCACAATATGGATTCTTCTGCCCTGCCCACGAGAAAGCCCCAGGCGTTCAATCCCGGCATGCACCCGTTCAAGGCCTGGTTTCATACGAAACAGGCCCAGAGAATCGAGATGAGAAGCAAAATGTGCCCATGATGAAAAATGATACGGAAGACGCCCCTGTTGGGGACAACGATCAATGCTATCAATGCTGTATGTATTGGACATAAAAAAAGGCCCTGCCGGCCGAAAAGAATAAAAGGATAGGATGATTCAGTGCATTGAAATTCTTGACCAAGGTCCGGGTCTTTGTCAAATATTGAAAACAAAATTTTCTTCCCGGAGATCAAAAATAAGAATTCACGGATAACAAGTTGACATCGCATCCACTCTTCTTTACATCCCCTTTTCTGTCGTTGTGAGAAATCCTGTTTCTTATAATAGACAACCCAAGAAGAAATTCGTATAAATTCTTTTTCCGATGCGCCCGTAGCTCAGCTGGATAGAGCAACTGCCTTCTAAGCCGTAGGTCGCAGGTTCGAACCCTGCCGGGCGCACCATAAGAATCAAGAGGTTACAGCTTGTACGCTGTAACCTCTTTTTTTTTCCAAAAACACTAAATTTGATTGCAAACAGGATACGGTGATCTGACACCTCCCTATGCCAAAGCAAAAACGGCCATCTGACATATACTTCCAGACGACCGTTCGTATGCATTGAGTACCCATCACCACCAACGATGCATCAATCCGATGACTTCCGTGCAACATCCAAAACCTGTGGCAGCTTGCGCAACTTTTCAATGGCATCATAGAGATGGGTGGTATCCCGGACCTGAACGGTAAGAAAAATTTCCGAATTGCCATCCACATCGGACTTGAAATTGCCGGAATCGATATTCACATCTTCGCTGGAAAGCAGGTTGGCCACCGTGGCCAGGACCCCGCGTTCGTTCTTGCACTTCATCTTGATTTTTACCGGCAAACGCTGGTGACCGGAATCCTCCCAGCTCACATCCAGGAGACGTTCATCTTCCATATTGGCCACATTGGGACAATCCT
>JAQVZR010000133.1 GCA_028708105.1 Desulfoplanes sp.
TCGGTTGCTATCCGTGAAGGCGTGACCACATCCATCCGGTTGATGCGTGATCATTTCAAGGGGCTTTATAATAATGTCGCGTTTGATGATTTTGTCTACAGTTCAAAGGAACTGAGCAAAGTTCGTCAGTTCGCCCTGAATAATGAAATCCAGATTATGGTCATCAACATCCAGGCCTTCCTGAAAAAAGAAACCAACATTATCCACCAGGCACAGGACAAGATGTCTGGAGACAAACCTATCGATTTTATTCGGAGGGTGAAACCCATTCTGATTATCGACGAGCCCCAGAGCGTCGACACCACTCCCAAGGCCAGGAAAGCCATCAATTCGTTGAATCCACTTTTTTGTCTTCGTTATTCAGCGACCCACATTAAACCATACAACACCGTGTACAAACTTGGCCCCATCACTGCCTATGACAAGCGTCTGGTTAAGCAGATTGAAGTGGATTCTATTTTCGCCGAGGACAATTTCAATCAGGTTTTTATCCGATTGGATAAAATAGGCTATGCCAAAGGTGCCAAGACACCTCATGCCAAGGCCGCAATTCATGAGGATACGCAAAGCGGAACCAAGGAAAAGAAGATTACCTTGAAGCAGGGTACGGATATCAGCCAGCAGACCAGCAGGTCCGGTTATGATGGGTATATCGTGACCAATATCAGCGCAGAAGACGGGTTTGAGCATGTGGAGTTTGCCAATGGCAAGATCTTGGAGCTGCACCAGGAAGAAGGAAGCATGAACGATGAAAAGCTCAAGCAGCAGATATACCAGACCGTCGAAGAACATTTTAAAAAGGAAAAACGGTTCAAAAACAGGAATCTCAAGGTACTTTCTTTATTTTTTGTAGACAAGGTTGCCAACTACCGCTGGTATGATGACGAGGGAAAAGCACAAAAAGGCAAGATAGCCAGGTGGTTTGAAGAAGCGTTCCTTGAAATTTCCCAACAGCCGCGCTTCCAAGGGGTGATTCCCTATTCGGTGGATGATGTGCACGATGGATATTTTTCTGCAGACAAGAAAAAGGGGCGGGTCGTTCTCAAGGACACCAAGGGGACTACCAAGGCCGATGAAGAAACCTATGAATTGATCATGCGTGACAAGGAACGGCTTTTATCACTGGACGAACCGCTACGTTTTATTTTTAGCCACTCTGCGTTGCGGGAGGGCTGGGATAATCCCAATGTTTTTCAGATTTGTTCATTGCGAGAGATGGGCACCGAACGTGAACGCCGTCAGATCCTGGGCCGAGGGCTCCGCCTGCCGGTCAATGGTGACGGCATTCGAGTTTTTGATGAATCCGTAAATAAGCTGACCGTTGTGGCCAACGAAACGTTTTCCCAATATGCCAAGGGATTGCAGGAGGAAATTGAAAAGGATGTCGGTGGCGGTTTCAAATTTGGCCGGGTTGAAAGAATTGCTTTTGCCAGGATTCTGGATGTGAAAACCGACGAGCCCATCGGTCAGGACAGTTCCCGAACTATATGGAATGCTCTGGTAAAATCGGGATATCTGAAACCTGAAGGCGACATTACGGAAAAATTTGTTCCGGAGGAAGAAGGATTTGTTTTGGAGCTTCCTGATGAGTTTGAACCCTATGCCTCGTCCATAATTGACGAGATGAAACGGTTCATTTTTAAGAATCGTGTCGTCAACAAACGGGATCGGCGCCTTCTGACTTACAACAAGCGGGTTGAATTGAACGATGATTTTTCCATCCTCTGGGAAAAGATCAACAAAAAAACGAAGTACTGTGTTGAATTCAAAACGGAAGAGCTGATCCTCAAGACAGTGGAAAAAATCCGGGCCATGGAACCCATACGTCCAGTCCGTATCCTTATTGACAAGACCGAAGTGGCTATCAACGAAGCGGGTGTGGAAGGCGGTCGTGTCCTTGAGACAAAAACCGTGTTTACGCCGACACCAGAGGTTCTTCCCGATATCCTGTCCTTTTTGCAACGGGAAACCGAACTGACCCGAAGCACCCTCTTTGATATCTTGAAGCAATCTGGCCGACTGGAGGAATTTGCCGTCAATCCCCAGGCATTCATGACTCAAGTGTCCGGTCTGATTCGCAGGTCCCTGCATGAGATGATTGTCGACGGCATTAAGTACGAACGTCTGGAAGGTCAGGAATACGAGATGCGGCGTTTTGAAGAAGTCGAAATCGAAGAATATCTTTCACGACTCTATCATATCACAAGCAAGGACGACCGAACCCCGTACGATTACGTCCCCTTTGATTCAGATGTGGAACGTAAGGTTGCCGAACGTCTTGATGAGAGCGAAAACGTCAAATTTTTCTGCAAGCTCCCCCGCTGGTTCGTCATCCCGACCCCCCTCGGGAACTATAATCCGGACTGGGCCGTGGTCACAGAAGGGGACGCCCATCTGTATCTGGTCCGCGAAACAAAGAGTACTCACGATGCAGGCAAACGGCGTGATTCTGAGAACCGCAAGATTGCCTGTGGTAGGGCACATTTCAACGCCTTGGGGGTTAATTTCAAAGTCGCTACAGGGATTCATGAGGTGTTGGAAGGATGACGAAATTGGGTTTGAAAACTTCATGGAAACCATGTGTGTTTTGGAGTATCAGGACAGGAATGGTATTTGAAAACAGACGATCCGTCCCTACATACATAAAGACGTAACAACATCCGGAGACGGAGGAGATATCTAATGGCTTCTGGAAAATTACTCAGGCGGCTTATCAAAACCGGAACTGAGGGAGATGTGAATGCTTTCCACGAGGCCTCTGTGGAGGTCATTCGGGAAGAACGTGAGAAGCGGCATCATCTCCTGGCTAATGACCTGGAAAAAATATTGTATGGGCGCAGGAATGCAGCCAGGCCTTCTCCAATTTTGCAGGAGCGACTTCCCAAAGACAAGGAGAGGGGGCTTCCTCTTGTCAGGGTCAGGGAACCTTTCAGACGTTTAGAGGATATTGTTCTTTCGGATGAAAATTGTTCTTTGTTTGAAGAACTTCTGCAGGAACATCACCGAGACGAAGTGCTCAAGACGCATGGACTTTTTCCTGCTGATCGGGTTCTTTTCTGCGGACCTCCCGGGTGTGGAAAAACCTTGGGTGCGGAAGTGCTTGCAAGTGAGCTTGGTTTCCCCCTAGCCGAAATACGCATAGACAGCGTGATTTCTTCCTATCTGGGGGAAACAGCAGCGAACCTCCGGCAGGTATTTGATTTTATATCAACCGTTCCCATGGTTGTTTTATTCGATGAATTCGACGCCTTGGCCAAGGAACGATCAGATGAGGCAGATCATGGGGAATTGAAACGGGTCGTCAATGCCTTTCTTCAGATGCTGGATGGGTATGAGGGGAAAAGTCTGCTTGTCGCTGCCACCAATCATGAAGGCATGCTTGATTCCGCTGTATGGAGGCGTTTTGACGAGGTATTGATTTTTGAACCACCCAATCTGGAACAGATCAAGAAGCTGCTCTCTATCAAATTGCGAGGAATCCGCAGGGAATTCGACGTTCAGGATTGCCGGATAGCAGGGCTTTTCAAGGGGATGAGTTACGCCGATATTGAACGGGTTCTACGCCGTGCGGCAAAGGACATGGTTCTTTCAGGCAATGAATTTATGAGCGAACGTCATATGCTGGCCGCAATCCAGAGAGAAGATGCACGAAGGCGGCGATTTAAGAACGGGAGCTGATTGCAGTTATGGACGAGACATATCCGCATCTCAGATTGAGGAGAGAAGAACGGGTTACGCAAAAAAGATCCGGTAGACCACCACGATTTCCCCCGCGGGATGATCCTGCAGCGCATGGCCGCATACTTCGGCAGAGTCTGGAAAAGGCCAAAGCTGAGGCTGATTCCGATATCGGAGGATTTGATGATCGACGCCTGTTTCGATTCTCAGTGATCAAGGGATTCGATCCTGATGCGTTGGAAAAGCTTGCACCGGGAATAGAAGTCGTCAGCCAGGAAGGTGAAGAATGCGTGGTGGCATTTGTCAATGAAGCGGCGCTTGCCTCTTTTGAAGCTCGGTTGTCCTCTCTTGTTCGCAATGAACATGTCACCTATAAGCAATTTTTGTGTGCCCTTGATGCCGTCAATGGGTGGAAGGCCGAGGATCGCATAAGCTGGGCCTTGAAGAATGAAGGATTCCCAGAACAATCTCCCTTTATGCTGGACGTGGAATTATGGCCTCTTGAAAATTTTTATGAAGAGCGTTTGGTACTGTGGAAAAATTTTCAGGCCTGGCTTGAAAAATGTGGAATTTCCTGTTTTGATAGCGTCAAACAGCCTCATTTGACCTTGTTCCGTGTGCGATGCGATCGTAGTCAAGCCGAGATGCTTCTTCACCATCGAGATGTCCGCACCGTTGATCTCCCTCCGAAATTTGGCCTTTCCGTACACATCCTCTCCACGGATATTCAAAATATTCTTCCCGTTCAAAAACCTCCTGAAAACGCTCCTGGAATAACGATTTTGGATAGTGGTTTGACTGCCGGTCATCCACTGCTGGCACCGGCCGTTGGCGATGTGCAAAGTTTTATCCCTGGAAAAGACGCTGTAGATCAGTGCGGGCATGGGACCCATGTCGCCGGCATTGCGCTGTACGGTGATTTTGAACAGGCAGTACTTCGAAATGAGTTCACCCCCGAATTCCGATTGTTCAGCGGTAGAATTCTTGATGAACGGAATGAAAACAGTACCGGGTTTGTTGAAAATCAAATAGCCGAGGCTGTTGAATACTTTCTCGGGCAATATGGTTGTAAAATTTTTAATCTGTCATTTGGTGATGCCAATAAGCCGTACTTTGGGGGACATGTAAGAGGACTTGGTACCACGTTAGATACTCTTGCCCGGGATTTGGATGTCCTTTTCGTGGTATCGGCCGGGAATGTGGTTGCTAACATGTTGGACGGCTTGGAATGGAAAAATGGCTACCCCGATTATCTGACAGAAAAAAGATGGTCTATTCTCGACCCTGCTTCTGCATTGAATGTGCTGACCGTGGGGTCCATGGCCCGATACGATGCAACCTTGAACAGCCAGCGGTATACGTTTGATCCAGGAGAAGTCCCTGTTGCGAGAAGCGACCAGCCATCGCCATTTACGCGAAGCGGGCCTTCCGTTGGTGGGGCCATCAAGCCGGAGCTTGTTGCCTACGGTGGCAATTTTGCTATAAATTCGCGGGCCAATGCCAATGTAATGGTATCAAATTGTGGCTTAGGTGAGCTTTCAACCTGCTTTGATTTTGCCAATGGTCGACTACTTGCCGCACAATGCGGAACAAGTATGGCCGCGCCACACGTAACGCATCTTGCAGCCTGTATTCAGACAGAATATCCACATGCGAGCTCATGTCTTATCCGTGCGTTGCTCGTCGCACATGCTGCTGTTCCCACTCCCTGTTCTCAACTTTTGTCGGATCAATATTCCTTACGCCGGGTTTGTGGCTATGGTTGCGTTGACCAGCGAGCTCTTGTGCGTTCTATGCAAAATGACACATCCATGTTCATTGAGGAATCCATAGGCAATAAGATGCACCATTTTTATGAAATTCCGATTCCTGATGATTTTGTGAGTCGTGGTCGCAGGGTACGTGAACTTTCCGTTGGTCTGGCCTATTCCCCGCATGTCCGCTCGACTCGGATTACCTACAGGACTACACGGATTGAGTTCAAAGTCGTTGTTGCACCTGATTTTGACTACGTAAGTAAGATGTTCGACAAGGCCACCAAAAAGGAAGATTACGACAACATCAAAGAATTATCTAGGCCGGATGTTTCCAGTATGCTCCGTAAAAAGGGGACGGTTCAGGCAGCTACATGGCGGATGAAACAGTTCAACGCCAGATCATGTCTGTGCAACAATCGCCTGTTTGTAGTTGTCACTCGAAACGA
>JAQVZR010000134.1 GCA_028708105.1 Desulfoplanes sp.
TTTGAAAGATACGCGCCCGGTAAGATCATGTCTGCCAGGTGAAATTTATTTTTCCGGTTGGCGATGGGAGATGTCGTAATTTTGGTGAAGTCCAACATGGTGTGTTCCCGGGTTTTGGGACTTGTTGTAAAGGTGAGAACAATAATCATAAGCGGTGAGGAAGGCAATGCCTGAAAAATACTCTTGTCTGGACGCGATGCTGCAAACTTGTTTTTGCCAGGTACTGGCTATTGGTTGAGAGAAAAAGTCTGCTGTTCCTGTCGAGATGGCTTCTCTGACAGGTGCCATAGGCAGGTAAAAAAAGAATCGTGTGATTTGGTTGATTGGTGAAATATTCTTTGGTATAGCCAAAACATCGTTATGTAGCGGTGGAATCCTCACTAGCAACGGAACGTGCTCAAGGACATCAGCAAGGAGGTATCACATGGGCGATAAGAAGAGTAGAAAGGTCAAGGACAAAGGACAGAAACAGAAAGAAGCCAAACAGGCCAAAATTGCAAAACGGAAAAAGGAGAAACAGCAATCCCGAGCCCTTTAATTTGTGAGGATTGTGACTCCTCCTGCCAGCTGCACTGTACCTGATCTTTGAATAGGTACTTGTTGGCGCAGTGCAGCTGACTATGAATGGTATTTCTGCGATACGCGCAGCATCGGCATCTGGTAACAGGATGCCTTTTTTTTGTCCGTCTGGGGGAAAATCAATCTGAATCGTAAGATAGGAATTCCGACAGTCCGTGACCGAGTGGTCCAGCAGGTACTGAAAAACATGCTGGAACCATTGCTCAATCTGTGCAATCTGTGGTTTCATCCGCCCAGGTTTGACGGACTCGGATTCTATGCAATGGATAAGATCAAAAAAGGCGAGCTTTCCCAGATAAATCAGAGATAAAAAAGAACAGGCGCCGTGTACGAGGCCCGTACGCACTGTTCTGTGAGAGGGATGAAGCAGATTTGAATGCTCTGCGTCATCCCTCTCGATTTTTTTTCTAGTATTGGTTGTATTCTATTTTTTTTGGGTTTACAGGGAACTAAAATATTTTCGTGGTTGGTGATGGGAATGGTGGAGGTGGATGCGGTTGAAAAAGAAAGAATGTAGTTTGGTTTTTTTTGGATAACTTCTCAAAAAGTTGTGGAAAACAAAAAATAAACATTACTTTGGTATATTATTATAGCCGTATAATTTTTTTGCAGGAATTGTTTACTTATTGAATCTCTGAATAATGATATTCAATAATATCGTTGTATTAACGATTATCTACCTCTGTGTACATCTATTCTTTTTGCGCGTGTAACATCATGGGCCTCAACCTGTTAATGAAGCATTCGTAACATGAAAGACATATTTATCCCTTCCTTCGGTATGACATGCTCTATGAGCAGGATTTTATGAATTCCCAAAACAGAAGGAGCTGTGCAGTGAAAAGCTACAAATTTTTAGTGGGTATTGTCTCGGTTTTCGTTGGTAGTTTTTTGTTATTTTTCGGAAATCAGCCGGCACAAGCAGCTGAGAGTGAGAGTCAATGCGTAATCTGCCATACCAGTCCTAAAAAACTGATAAAAATTACAAGGGAAATTGCCAAAAGTAACGAGGGAAAGTCAGCAACGGAATCTAAAAGTAAGGGCGAAGGTTGAGGCGGAGCTGTGGAGCAGTTGGCTCCGCACGAAAAGTTGTTTGTTGATACAGCCTTCACGGAAGATGATGAAAATCATGGCCAGATCGGTTGTGTTGAATGCCATGGTGGCAACTCTGACGATCCAAACTGGAAAACAGCCCATAAGGGGGTCGTGAAAGATCCTACTTTTCCCGACCCTTCAAAGGCATGTGGAGATTGCCATGAGAATATCACTGAAAATAATCAGCACAATCTTCACGTGAATCTTGCGGCCATTAAAAAAACAGTGGGTATGCGGAGTAATCCCGCAAAAGGTGTATGTGAAAGGGTTGACGAGGGGCGACAGAATCATTGTTCCTCGTGTCACAGCAGCTGCGGTCAGTGCCATGTCAGCAGACCCGAATCTGTTCAAGGCGGACTGTTAGAGGGCCATGTGTTTAAAAAGAACCCGCCCATGCAGGAAGTCTGTACGGCGTGTCATGGAAGTCGTATTGGGAAAGAATATCTTGGCAAG
Source organism: Desulfoplanes sp. (assembly GCA_028708105.1). Taxonomy (GTDB): domain Bacteria; phylum Desulfobacterota; class Desulfovibrionia; order Desulfovibrionales; family Desulfomicrobiaceae; genus Desulfoplanes. The sequence goes on from JAQVZR010000134.1 coordinate 2,128, forward strand.
AATAAGGGAATCCCTGCTGACGTTCATAAACGCAAGTACTTTAAATGCAGCAAGTGTCACACTGGCGATGAGATGCATGGAGACAACAATGATTGCGCCAACCGATATGAAGTGGGAAATGGTCCAAAATGTTTGGATTGCCATGAGGATATCTATGACGAAAAGGCCCCAAATGCTAAACAGCATCGCCTTCATAAGGATTTGTTGAGTTGTCAGGTTTGTCACTCCATGCCCTATAAAAACTGCTATAGTTGTCATGTCGCCAAAGACCCGCAGGGCAACGCATTTTTTGAGACAAAAGAGTCGAATATGAATTTTATGATAGGCCTTAATCCTCTGCGATCCCAAAAGAGACCCGAAAAATTTGTTACAGTTCGTCATGTCCCTGTAGATAAGAACACGTTTGATTTTTACACGAAAAATGGATTAAGCAATTTTGATCAGATTCCTACATGGAAATTGACAACGCCACACAATATCAACCGGCAAACGCCTCAAAACAAAAAATGTGAAAACTGCCACGGAAATGCGGATTTTTTCTTGATTGAAAAAGACGTGAGACCTGAGGAATTGAATGCCAACAAAAACGTTATTGTCCCGTTATCATTATTACCAAAAAAAATAGCTGATTAGGGGAGAAAAATAGTATAACGTTGTAACCATCTAACCATAAGGGAGCATTTTTATGAAGAAGCGTGTATCAGTATCTATGTTGGCTCTTGCCTTTGTTTTTACTTTCGTTTTTGCTGCTGGTCAGGCCATTGCAAAGGATATGACCGCTACGGATTACAAAGCTGCGGCAGAAAAAGTTATTACTGACGTGTCGGTATCGGAGGCCAAGGCGATGTTTGACAAGGGTGGTTGTATATTTCTCGATTGTCGGACAGCAAAAGAATATAAGATGGGCCATGTCCCAGGATCCGTTAATATGGAACGGGGATTGGTAGAGTTTTATATGGCAACAAAAGTTACTGAAGATAAAAATGCTAAGATTATAGTGTACTGCAAAACAGGCGGGCGCAGCTGTTTGTGTGCCAAGACTCTGCTGGAAATGGGATATCATAACGCCGTGAGCATGACAGGTGGATGGAAAGCTTGGGAAGCAGCCGGGTATCCTATTGACTAAGATTAATACGTTATAGGCATCGCGTTCTTTCAGTCGTGGTTTCTATCAAACACAAAAGCACCGTATAAAAATAATATTTTGTACGGTGCTTTTGTGTTGTGTCCAATTTTTTTTATAGTTTGATGTTGATCCCGATATCCTGTCCGATGTACAGGGCTACTTGGGAATGCCGGGTACTGCGCCCGGAGTGAGGAAGGTGTGATTTATTTCTGCCAGAATCCGCGTTTGCTGCCTAGGGCAGGTGGTGCTTCGTCATGCTCGTATTTTGCTTTCACATAGCGCTTCCAACCAGGACAAAACGAGGTGTGCCATACCCAAAGTTTGCCGAGTCCTGAGATGGGAGACCTTTCTGCCAGCGCCTTGAATCTGCAGTTATCACAGGTCATTTGGGGACGCTTGGTCGTATTGATATGCTTTCCCATGTGTTCTCCTTCATGTATTATTCTGGTTAGCGACAAAAGTATCCCAAGGCGTTTCTTCATAGACCGTACGTCTCCAACGGAAAGGCATATCCGTCAAGGTCCCGGGTTTTTTTGCTGTTTGCAGCAACAGCAGTAGCTCGCGTAAAATGGCCATGTGCTGAAGGCGATTGTGAGGTTCTCCCAAGGAAGCCCCATAGGGAAATTTAACAAAAGCAGCCCGCGGGGCTAAGAGTTTCTCTGATATTTGACGGTTTATGGAAAGCGAAACCGTAGGAATGCCGTGGGCTTCAATAACACGAGAAATCAGGCCGCCGGCCCGATTGCACAGGGGTCAGGCCGGAACCATAAGCACGCAGTCGACATCCTCAGCCTTGAGTTTTTGGACAAGTTCTTGGGCACTGCCCGTGCTTCCATCAGCCCCGCCAATGAATTCCTTGGTCAGATTACCCCCAAAACCGAAGCTGTAAAAATGGGGAGACAGCGTGCCGATAACTCCGGCCTCGACGAGCTCGTGCAGGCGATCAAGGGGGAAAAGCACATTGATATCCTCTTCCACTCGGGTATGAGCATAATGGGTGTGGGCGATCTTTAATTTTTTTTTGTCACAGTCCGACGGGATAATGCGAAAGCTGGCGTCTCCTCGAGCGCTGTCCACGTCAAAGGGGATGTCCCCTTCCATATAAAATCCTGCGGTGCTGACGAGAGCCAGGCAGCTTTCGCCCAGAGGCTTGGTGAACGGTGTCCAGGGGATGGTGTCGTTATGGGTAGCTACAGCTAAACTGGATAGTATGTTAAGGGGTTGGGCAATTGCTTCAACCATTGAAGAACCAATGCGGGTATCAAGTAGTTTCCCCAGCCTTCGCCATATCTTTGTTTTCTTAAAAATATCCATGCCACATCTCCTTTAAAGATACGGGTGTCTTATCATGCTCAACGTGCCACAATTATTTATTAGCATTGAGACAGCCCTGGGAAGTGTAATCCGTATTTTCTAGCATAAAATAAGATACTATGCTCTCATTGTTTTTCAAGCATTTTTTGCCAGGTTTTGTGCCCATCGCAGAAGCGTGATGCCGAGCAGCTACGGCGTTCCCAGGATGCAAGCGCATACGGCTGAGACATTGCTGCCTGGATTGGTACGGTACGGCGAGGGAAAGGGTGACTGCTTTTGTGGCGTTGTGTGCAGCAGAGATGTGTTGCCGGAACCTGATTGGCATTGTGGGGAAAATTTAGATGGGAGATGTGTCGGGCACGGTATGCTGCCTCCCCTGTAAACTTTGGGAGTATTTTTGTTCAGAACAGGATTGGTTCTGCCTTTTTACAGGCCGCATTTCGAAGAATGCGGCCTGCTTAGTTATGTTTTATTTTTTACGGGATGCGGGCCACCCTGTCAGGACGGCCACGCAGGAAATAGCCGCCAGGATGATGCAGTACCAGTTGTTGGCGGCCACGGCTACAGGAGAAATTTTGGCAATGGAACCGGCTAGGAGAACCTGTGCCGCATAGGGGATGAGTCCCTGTACGATACAGGAGAAAATATCTAGCAAACTGGCGCTGCGGCGCGGGTCTACTCCGGTATCCTCGGCAATTTCTTTGGCCAGACGGCCAGTGAGGATGATGGCCACGGTATTGTTCGCAATGCATACATCCGCAAGAGAAACCAGCCCGGCAATGCTGAATTCTCCGGATCGTCGGGAGTTGGAGCCGCCGACCTTGTGCGCCAGGGCGCTGATCCGTTCAAGCAGCCATTGTAGGCCGCCATTATAGCGGATGAGTTCCCCAAGCCCTCCCACGAACATGGAGAGGATCATGATTTCGTTCATGCCCACAAAACCTGCGTAGATGTCCTGGGAGAATTTGAGCAGGGAATACTCCGGAAGAATGAACATCCCGATGCCTCCGGCAAGGACGATGCCCGTTGCCAGAACAGCGAACACATTGAAGCCGGCCACGGCCAGGGTCAGGATGACCAGGTAGGGAATAATTTTGACGAACTGCCACTCCCCCGAGCCGGTTACCGTTCCGATATCACCCATGAAGACAAGCAGAAGAACGACGGCCACTGCAGCCGGGAGCACGATGCGCACGTTCATCTTGAACTTGTCGCTCATGTCACAGCCTTGGGTTTTGGTGGCGGCGATGGTGGTGTCGGAGATCATGGACAGGTTGTCCCCGAACATGGCCCCGCCGACGATGG
>JAQVZR010000135.1 GCA_028708105.1 Desulfoplanes sp.
GCCGCCATATCTTTGGTAATTTGACTGTTGAAGAAAATTTGCAGCTTGCAACCTATGCCTGAAAGGATTCGGAAACAATCAAAGCAGACTATAAAAGGGTCTACGAGCTCTTTCCGCGTCTTGTGGAACGTAAAAAACAGCGCAGTGAGTCCCTGAGTGGCGGAGAACAGCAGATGCTCGCGGTTGGCAGAGCATTAATGACAGGCTGTGACTTCCTGCTTCTTGACGAACCCTCCATGGGCCTCGCTCCCCTGCTCATGTATGATATGTTTCGAGCACTCAAAAAACTCAACCAACAGGGAATGACCATTCTGCTCATTGAACAGAATGCCCGTTTAGCCTTGCAATTTGCACATCGTGGCTATGTCATGGACACCGGCGAACTTGTTGCTCAAGGCACGGCGAAAGAACTCAGCGAAAACCCAGACGTGAAAAAAGCCTATTTGGGCGGCTAACTTTTGGATCTCAAAAAAAGCGGGTGCCCTCTTGGGTCTATCAGCGCAACGCAAAAGCCCAGAATCCGGAAGCGATTCTGGGCTTTTCTTTTACCTGAAAACCGAATACGAACAGTTATTTGGGTGCGAAACGCAGGACAATTGGCGGCTTTTGGCGCTGAAATTTGGTCCAAACAGAGGCTTACTACGGTTGGTTCTATGTTACGCAGCCATGTACTGCGATAACGCAATGGTATGGTTGCATCAAGGGACACCTATCGTTTCTATACCAATCATCTTTAATTATTTGGGAACATTCGAGAAAATGATGCCTGAACTGATACAACCTTCCCATGAGTTCAAAAAAGCCATTATTTTAGTCGGAATGGCCGGGGCGGGTAAATCAACCCTGGGCAAGGAACTGGCCCAACATATCGGCTGGGGGCATGTGGATACAGATCGGATACTCGAGGCATGGTGGGGAATGAAAATGCAGGAGATTACCACCATCCTTTCCCGTCAGGCGTTCCTTGATGCCGAAGCGAAAGTTGTCCAGGATCTTCATATCAACCGATGTGTCATTTCCACAGGAGGAAGTGTCATCTATCGTTCGCCAAGCATCGCTCATCTGCGCAGTCTAGGACCCTGCATCTATCTTGAGGCAGGGCTTGAAACGATAGCGCATCGTATTGCCCGCGCTCCTGAGCGAGGGCTGTCCATGGCTCCGGAACAAACAATTGAAGAACTTCTGCTCGAACGTAAAACAATGTATGAAGCCTGTGCAAATTTTACGGTCAGAACAGATATTCATGATGTTAAAACATGCGTGGAAATCATCACCAGCTGGCTTCAGGACCATGGCGTGGTATAATTTTCTCCTGCATACAACAAAATAATTTTAATTTATGCCAAAACAAAAAGAAAATCGTTCTTCTGTGTTCAGAAAATTAGCTGTCCTCTATAAAGATATGGAAGAGAACTACGCAGAGGTAGCGCAAGAAATCGGCTTGGCGTGCACTGGCTGTGCGAACAATTGCTGTACAAGCTATTTCATGCACCATACCTATGTTGAGTGGGCTTATTTGTGGAAAGGGATAAAATCTCTTCCATCGGCTGAGAGAGCAGTGTTTCTTGAAAAGGCCACGCAGTATGTCTCCCAGACCAAAACGGACCTGATGAACGGAACACGACCTCATACAATGTGCCCACTGAATAAAGACGGACTCTGTGGGCTCTATTCGCACCGCCTTATGATTTGTCGGATGCACGGTGTGCCCAATACGCTGACAGCTCCCGATGGTTCAACGCGAGTTTTTCCCGGCTGTTATCAAAGCCAGAAATTGATCCGACAGATGGACCATCCTCCAGTACTTGACCGGACAGCTCTGTATATGCGTCTGGTTCAATTGGAAATCGCCTTTGTGGGGCCCAAAAGAATACGAATATTGCCCCGGGTAAATCTGACCTTGGCGGAAATGCTTGAACAAGGACCGCCAAGGGTGTAGAGGCTAACAATGATGCATATGATACGCCATCGTGTATTTGTGTTCCTGTATGCGGCCATGCTTCTGGTATCAGGATGTTCTACGTTTAATGTACGACATCTTGCACCTCATCCATGGAGTGAGCAAAAAATTACCTATCAAAATATGAAATTTTGGAATTTTGAGTATATGTGTTCACACGAACAGAATCGATACCAGATTACAGGTAATGCTCATCCTTGTTCAGACAGACTCCCTGTATGGGGAAAATGGCTTTCGGAATTGCAGTTGACAGTCTATCTTTGTGACCCGAACGGGGAAGTTTTGGCATCCAGAACGATGCGTATCCCCCCTGGACTTTTTTCCCGAGATCGAAGCATTCCTTTTGGCTTTGACGTACCTGATTTACTACGGGTAACCTCTCCCGTATCAGTAACCTTTGGGTACAGAATGGTTCTCCTCCCCTGTTGGCCGTCTCCAAAACAGAAAAACTATCAAAAAACAAAAGATGTTCACGTATTTTTTGCAAACCAGGGAGCTTTACGACAATAGCCTGTTGCGCAGGCTGCTATTGGGATGATGGCAACCTACCGTCATAGAGTATACCTTTAACGACGCTCTGTTGTAGAAGTCACTCAACATCGTAGATTTCCCCTTTTTTGTTATATCTACTGACAATGCCCATTATTACTTTTTATGTAATAATGGGCATTGTCAGTAGATATAACAGATAGCAAACGAATAGCTGCGCACATCCACCAGATATTTTTTACTAATGTACGGTTTCAGAATCGTTAGATGAAGGGATATTTGCTCCATCCATGGACATGATCACTTTTTGTCCCTGTTCGGAATTTTTCCACGTTTCATAGAGGCCTACCCATTCATCATATCCGATGATGACTTCACTTAACTGATCTTTATGGAGCTCAAGCCATGTGTTAAAAAGATAGATTTCCGTAGAAAAAGTTTTGCTATTCATTGTCTTGTAAATTTGGGTCGCGCTATATTTACTTCCTTCAAACTGATTTCTGATAGCGGCGATGACCAGTCGTTGAGAAACCTCAGGGGTCATCGTTGCTCCGTACATGCTCTCGGCGAGATCAGAATACTCACTGTAAAGGGTTTTAATTTTGTCCATATGCGACGTGTCTGGGGATATAACAAGATCTTCACCAACCTTTTTGATAAAATAAAAGCGCATCCACTGTTCAAATTTGATAATGCCTGTAAGGTCCTTTATAATCGTTTTGGTTTGAGACATATGTTCTCCTTGAGATTAGATGGTAATCCTTTTTTATGGGCCATGATGTGCATGATTCCTGAATGTTCGACGGTCCTCGTGCTATATAACGAATCCGCAGAAATCATTTCCAATTATTGATATTTTACTAATTAATAACGAGTAGTTAACCGAGAGCTGCTGAGGAAAGATATGACTCATTGCATTCTTCTTTTGAGCCTTTTTGTATACTTGAGAAAAAAAACACATAGTTTTTTATCGATGACTCACAGGTAAATAGTATCTTAATAATCTAAAATGCAATGTGTTTGTTTGCGATAATGAACTCAGATAAAGCATTGACAATCATTTTTATTAACATTACTTAAATTTTATTACCGATTATTATTATAAAGAATGGAGGGAATAATGGAAGATTATCTCAAAGAAGCACTCGAGATTGTTAAGGCGCAAGCAAGTGTTCGAACCATGACCGAAGAAGAAATAACATCCATGGTTCAAGCTTTATCATCCGGGATTCGTAATATATCTGATGATCCAACAAGTACAATTGCAACTGCTGAACCTGCTGTCGATCCTAAGAAGGCTATCCGAGAAAAAAGCGTTATTTGTCTTGAGTGTGGAAAAAGTTTTAAAGTACTGACAAAAAAGCATCTTGCATCACACGGACTGACTCCTGAAGAGTACAAGGAAAAATGGGGCTACAAAAAAGGGACTTCCTTGGTCGCCAAAGCCCTTGCACGTGACCGTCGCAAAAAAATGAAAGATATGAAGCTCTGGGAAAAGCGTAGAACCCACGTAGCTAAGTAAAGTTTCAGAGCGCATCATCCCAGAAAATATATTTGCCGAGATCGCATAGAACCGGACAAATATATGTGCTCATACGGAGCATACATACAAGATAGGAACACATTCCCCCAATGGAAGTATTTCTATCTTGTATTTTTTTTATTCTCAAGCATTTATTACCCCTCAAATCAGAGATTTATCCGGGTAACCTTATGTTAGCCTAGTGTCTGCCCTGTCTTATTGCTTTTCTCTCCTGAATCTTTTCATTGTTCTACATATGCGTAGTCTTTGTTAGGATTATCCAGCACGTCCCGCCCTGCGTCTCTCATCATACGGATATTCATCCGGGCATCATTTTTTCCCCAGGTTATTTCGATGGCGCCGCATTTGGCTGTCGTCAACACAGGACAGCCCCTTTGTCTAAGGGTTGTTGTCACTTTGGCCGCTGGAAACCCGTAACGATTACCTTGGCCGACAGCGGCAATGGCTACTTTCGGAGAAACATTGTCGTATAGAGCTGTTGAGTAACTTGTAATGCTTCCATGATGAGGAAGAATAAGGACATCTGCCTGGAGCGTCTGATTGCGAGTCAATAGATTTGCAATGCCCTCTTGTTCAATATCTCCCGGAATAAGCACCCTCCCCTTGCCGTTTACCATCAATCGAAGGACTAATGAACGATTATTGTTGCTGAGGTTGAGCAGATTATCCTCTGGATGCAGAATTTCTACGATGATATCTTTTCCCAGGATGATACGTTGCCCAGCACAGCATTTCTCACGGGGAATATTGTTTTGCGCCAATGCCGTGATAAGTCGTTGTCTATCCCACAGACTGGTTGGATAGCAGCCGTTAAAATAAAACGTTCCAATCCGGCAGGTCTCCATTGGATACAAAAGGCCCCGAAGGTGATCGCAGTCACTATGGGTGAGAAAAACAGCATCAAGTGCCGGTGGCATTCCCCAGGTGATCACAGGGAGAATAAAGGCTTTGCCCACATCAAAATCATTGCTCCATGATCCACCACCATCGATAAGTATTCGTTTACCTCCCGGGAAGTCTATATAAACGGCCTGGCTCATACCTGTATCCACGACGAGCAACCTGAGTTTTTGTTGTCTTTCGGTTAACGTTGCCGAAAAAAGAGGCACACAGAGCAAAATGAGGCCTATAGCTAAAATTGTAATAATGTTTTTTTGCAAGTTTTTCCGATATCTCCACACAAGCAAAAAAAGTATGAGAAGAATATAGAATCCTATAACCTCAGGCCATTGAGGACGTAGGACTTGCAGGCATTGGAGCCATCCATGCTCGTCGAGTGCTTTGAGTCCTGTATATCCATTTTCTAGTATCCATCCCATAATCTTGAGTATCTTATCTCCCAGAGGGGCAAGAATTGGAATCTGAGTCAAAAACAGCCCGGAAAAGCCCAAGGGGAGGACAATGAATCCTAGTATGGGTAACCAGAGAATATTATAATACAGGTGAATGGTAATTATTCCAAAATTCCAGATTTGAAGAGGTAAGATCGCGAGGTTGGCGGCTATACTTACGGCCAGAATAAGGGCTCCGTAATTGAAAATTCGCCAATAAATGTTGTTGTTGGCATGACTCTGCAGCCACGATTGTATCGGAGGAACCAAAAAAATAATCCCAGTGACAGCAAGCACTGAAAACTGGAAACTTATGGAGAAAATATTTTCTGGTGATACAAGCATGATCAGGAGCACCGCCAGACAAACACCATCCACAAGCACCCGTCCCTTGTTACAAAGAAGTAAAAAGGCCCATGAGGCCAACATTATTCCTGCACGTAACAAGGAAGGGGTGAATCCTCCCAGCCACATATACAGAACAACCCATGGAGATGCCAAAATCGCAGCCAATTTAGGCCGTGGAAGGA
>JAQVZR010000136.1 GCA_028708105.1 Desulfoplanes sp.
GGTTCCCGTGCGGTCAGTTTCGCCGACAATCTGAAGTTCGGAAACAGGTACGCCCTGCTCATATTTCTGCCGGTATTTCTTGCCATTGCGATGGATGGTTACTTCCAGCTCTTCGGACAGGGCATTCACCACTGAGACGCCTACGCCGTGCAGTCCGCCCGAAACCTTGTAGCTGTTGTTGTCAAATTTGCCTCCGGCATGGAGCATGGTCATGACTACCTGTACGGCGGGAATTTTTTCCTTGGGATGGAGATCCACGGGGATTCCCCGACCGTTATCCGAGACGGTTACGCTGTTGTCCAGATGAACCCGAATCTTGATCCGGTTACAATATCCGGCCATGGCCTCATCTATACTGTTATCGACCACTTCATAGACCAGGTGATGCAAGCCGTGGGTATCTGTGCTGCCTATATACATGGCCGGTCGTTTGCGAACGGCAGATAACCCTTCCAGAATCGTGATGCTTCCCGCATTGTAATCAGAATTTGTCTGTTGTGTGCTCATACGTATTGTATTCTCTGGGCGGTTTGGCCCTTGTAAAAATCGGCGTTAATGTGTCGGAGGATTAAAAGAAGAGAGTATAAAGAGGAATTCGCTTCCTGTCTAGGAGGTCTCTTCTTCGGTGTAATAGGTATCTTCTGTGACCTCTACGGGCATGGTAATGACGAAATAATCATGGTCGTCAGGCCCGGTCACCTTGCAAGGCTCAAGAGGACCGGCAAACTGGATGGTTATTTTCGTGGACTTGAAGTGGGACATGATTTCCAGGAGCACCTTGGTGGGAATCGCAATCACATCCAGGTCGCCCTCAAAACGGGCGGCGATGATTTCCGAACCTTCACCGAATTCCTGGCCATGGCATGTCAGTCCCAGTTCGGTTGGACTGAAATGCAGGTATACCGAGCGGCTGGATTCGGTGTTGAACAGAAGAATCCTTTCCAGGGCATCCACAAATTCATATTTGTCCAGCTCAATGGAGGTCCGGAAAAGGCCCTCGTAGTGTTGGATGAAATTGCGGTAATCAGGAAAATCATAGGTTCGGCGAGGAACGCTTAGGGTTTCGTGGCCACTTGCAGAACGCATGAAAATTCTTTTGTTCGTCAGACTGACCAGGATGTCTTCTGGTCTGATCCATTTGCCTATTTCGTTCAGATCGTTTTTGGAGATGAGCATCCCTGTTTCTCCCAGGGCTGCATGGATATCGGACACGGCAAATTGCATAAGTCCAAACTGGTGGCCGTTCATACCGCAGACTTCGATTTCATCGTTTTCCAGGGGGCTGAATTTGATACAGTTCATGGCCCCCATATCCTCTTCGCTGCTTATGCAAAACGCAATGCGTTCGATAATATTCTGGAAAAGTTCTCCGGACCAGATGATCCCGTTTTCCTCGGGGAATACTTTGAATTCCTGGAACCAGCTGGGATTATTGATGGGCAGTTTGTATTTGCGCTTGCCATGGTAAACCATGACGTTCGTATCGCCGGAGTTGGCTTCAAAGGTTATTTCCCCTGGAGGAAGTTTGCGGATCAGGTCGCTGAATTTTTTACCATGAACTCCTATCCGACCGGCCTCCTGGATGTGGGCTGGATATGTCCCTACAAATTCGATGTTGGAATCCGTGGCCATGATCGTGAGGGCATTGTCCCTGGTTTCCAGCCAGACAGTCCGCAAATATGCTGTCCCCGTTTTGACGGGAATGATATTGGCGGCTTCCTGGACTCCTTCGATGATATCTTCTTTGAGTACCTGACATTTCATGACGAACTCCTTGTGGTCGTGGACATTGCAGGATGCAACTCATATGTTTGATCCGAGTGTGGATTCAGAAGGTGAATCCTATGAAAAAGGCAGCAAAATACATCTGACTGCCCGGACGTTTCTTCCGGGACGTTAATTATTTTTTTGTCCAGAACAGCATCTGTGGCGGAGTGGTTCCTACGCTTCAGCAGAAGCCTTGTCTCCTGCGTAGCATTGCTTGGATAGAACGTGCAAAAGACCTTTGATATCGGGGTCTTCCCGCTTGAGCTTCTCGATTTTTCGACAGGCATAAATGACTGTGCTGTGATCTTTACCCCCAAAGACACTCCCAATATGGGGAAATGAATATTTCAGGAGTTTGCGACAAAGATACATGGCCGTCTGGCGGGCCAGGACAATATTGTGATGACGTTTGGCTGAAAAAATATCGACTTCGGGCACGTTCATGTTTTCAGCGACAATGGAGATGATCAGGTCATGGGTGATTTCCGTTTTCGGAGATTCAAGACCCTGAAGGATATTTTGAAAATCATCCTGCTCCATGCGCGGTGAAACGAGTTTTTGGAATGCGAGGATTTTTAAGAGACACCCCTGAAGGCTTCTGAAGTCAAAAAAATGTTGCGCCAGGGTAAGCATTTGGTCTGTCGTGAGCTCAATGTTTCTGTCCTTGCAGGTGGTTTGTACAAATTGCAGGCGGACATCCAGGTCCGGCTGTTTCAATGCGACCATGAGTCCCCATTCCAGGCGGGATTTGAGGCATGGTTCCAAAAAATCCAGGCTGCCTATCCGTTCACTGGTTGTCAGGATTATTTGTTTTTTTTGATCATGAAATGCATTGAAAATGAAAAGAAAATCATGCTGCATCTCCGGGAACGACTGCATCTCATGAAAATCATCCAGGATGAAAATTTCATAGGATGTCAACGAACGTAATGATTTTTCTTTTTGAGTATATATTTTTCTGAGATCTTCAAATGATCCAAAGAATATTTTTTTTTCACTATATTTTTGTGTAAAAGCATTAAACATCGCTTTACAAAGATGTGTTTTGCCTGAACCACTTTCTCCATAGAGAATAAATGGATTGTATATAGCGTTTTTTTCTACAACCTCTTTTGCTGATGCCAATGGAAAATAGTTTTTATGGTTTACTAAAAAAGTATCAAAAGTAAAAAAGGTCTCGTTTGACGTAGGTGGGATACTCGGTTGTATAGTATTTGTGAGTGTATTTTTTTTGTTCTGGGTATGTAATACCTTATATTCTGTGTGCATTTCTTTTTGAAAACATTTTGAAACGGCATGTTCAAAAGGTTCTTTAAAGGTATCTAAAAACATGATTAAAAAAAAGACATGCGGAAAAATTACTAGCAATGTTGATTCATTACAAGATATTTCAAGGGGATCGAACCATTTCCGGATGTCTTTTTCAGGAAATTGTTCACAAAGAACATCCCGGATTTCCATAATTTTCACGAAAATTTCACCAAAAAGCATGTAAGACTGTTGGGATTGAAATATTTGCTCACACGAACGGATTACGGTAGAAGCGGATTCATTATTGCTGACGAGGAGGAGTCATGGAAAAAGTATACGAAGTCCACAAGACCATTGCGGAAATCAATGAAAAAATAAAAAAAGGCAAAGCCGTTGTCCTGAACGCTCAGGAAATGACGAAACTAGTTCGGAGTGAGGGCAAGGTCAAGGCCGCAAAGGTCGTTGATGTTGTTACTACGGGGACCTTTTCTCCCATGTGTTCTTCGGGGATGTTGTTTAATATCGGTCAGCGCCCGCCGACCATCAAGACCTCCAAGGTCTGGCTTAACGGGGTGCCTGCATTGGGTGGTCTGGCGGCGGTGGATTCGTATCTCGGGGCCACGGAACCTTCAGATGATGATCCCTTGAACAAGGTGTATCCCGGAGCTTTTAAATACGGCGGCGCCCATGTTATTGAAGATCTGGTCAAGGGAAAATCCGTGCATCTCAAGGCCGAGGGGTACGGAACGGACTGTTATCCCCGTAAGCACCTGGAGTGCGATATTACCCTCAAAGAGCTGCGGGACGCCATTCTGCTCAATCCGCGCAACGGGTATCAGAATTATAATTGTGCTGTAAACAGCACCGACCGGATAAAATATACCTATATGGGCCCACTCAAGTCCAGGTTTGGCAATGCTAATTTTGCCACAGCCGGTGCTCTGAGCCCTTTATTTAACGATCCCTATTTCAAGACCATTGGCCTGGGTACACGGATTCTTTTGGGGGGAGGTATCGGCTACGTGCTCGGACCAGGAACCCAGCATGTCCCTAATCCTGAACGCAATGAACGGGGGCTTCCCATGACCGGGGCCGGTACCCTTATGGTTAAAGGGGATTTGAAACAGATGGATGCCAAATTTTTGCGCGGGGTGAGTATTGTCGGATATGGGGTTTCCATGGCCGTGGCCCTGGGCATTCCCATTCCTATCCTCAACGAGGAAATGGCCTGGTTCACGGGGGTGGCTGACGAGGATATCCAGATGCCCGTGGTTGATTATGGCTATGACTATCCCCGGGCCAATGGCAATATCTTAAAACATGTCACCTTTGCCGAGCTCAAGAGTGGAACCATTGAACTGAACGGTCGGGAGATCCCGACCATACCCGTAACCAGCCACACCAGATCGTTGGAAGTGGCTGATCTGCTTAAAAGATGGATTGAGCAGGGAAAATTTTTGCTTACCGAGGCCCAGGAAAAGATACCTGCGTGGTAAATTCGTTCTTTTTTTTCTGATAGAGACTCGACTTTCGGGGTTTATTTTGCCCCTCAAAATGAAAAGAACATTTTGAAATAACTGAGTTTTTTACTTGAAGAGATCCTTGTATTCTAGTATTTCTGTTGTTCTCACGCAATAGAACACCAAAAACAAGGATCTCGCATGCAAGATACAAACAAAGCCATTGATTTGCAAATAGTAAAGCATGAATGTGCGAACAGGATTGATTCGTTTTTTAAGAGATTTCGAATCGCAACTCATGCAAGTAACTCTCGAATAAAAAAAGCAAAAGGATATTCCGCAGTCTCTATTCTTCAGAGCTTATTTATTCTTCCGTTTATTGGAAAAAATATTTACCGAAACATTGTTATCAATCCTGATCGTGAAATTAGTAAAGATGCTATATATGATTTTCTTCGATCAAGTCGTTTTAGCTGGAGAAAATTCCTTTTGGCTTTAGCATTTCAATCCTATGAAATGATTGACAATTTAACAAGTAAAGAACGTGAATCGGTGCTTATCTTTGACGATTCAACGATTTCACGTCCTCGTTCGAAAAACGTTGAGCTTTTGGCCAAGGTTTTTGATCACACAACCGGGAGATATTTGAGGGGTTTCAGGATGCTCACCATGGCCTGGTCTGATGGGTCGACATTATTGCCCCTTGATTTTGCTCTTCTGTCATCCACAAAAAAGAAAAATCGATACCAAGAAGCTTCTGAAAAGTTGGATAAACGAACATGCGGTGCCAGACGACGACAAGAAGCCGTGACCAAGGCTACAGATCTCGTTACTCCTATGATTGAACGGGCGTTATGCGCTGGGATCAAGGCCAAATATATCCTCATTGACAGTTGGTTCGGGGTACCTTCTTTGATTGCCAAGGCACGCAAGCACTTGCATGTCATATGTATGGTCAAACGAACCCCGAAAATCCATTATATCTTCGAGGGGCAAGAACTAAGCGCGATACAAATTTACCGTAAAATTCGAAAACGCAGAGGAAGAGCAAAAATCCTTGCTAACGCTCAAGTGCAGATGAAAGACGGAGGCGCTGCAAAACTAGTTTTCGTCCGTAACCGACACAAAAAAGACTGGCTGGTTTTGCTATGTACGGATGAAAATCTACCAGACGATGAAGTCGTTCGGATTTACGGTCGGCGTTGGGATATCGAAGTTTTCTTTCGAACAGCTAAACAACATCTTGAACTGGAAAAGGCTGTCAAAGCCGAGATTTCGATGCTCTTATCGCACATACGAGCATCGTTATGACCAGATACATTTTTCTCTGTATAGAAAAACGTCGGATAGATGATCCAAGAA
>JAQVZR010000137.1 GCA_028708105.1 Desulfoplanes sp.
GGTCATCCCCTCACGGGCCAATTTGACCATGACGTCCAAAACTTCGCCGATCATTTCCGGATCAAGGGCGGAGGTGGGCTCGTCAAAAAGCATGATCTTGGGATTCATGGCCAGTGCGCGGGCAATAGCCACGCGCTGTTGCTGACCACCGGAAAGCATGGCCGGATACACATGAGCCTTGTCCGGAATCCCGACCTTGGTCAAGAGGGACATCCCCGTTTTTTCAGCCTCGGCTGCGGGAATCTTTTTCAGACGCATGGGAGCCATGGTTAAATTTTGCAGCACGGTTTTATGAGGAAACAGATTGAAATTCTGAAAAACCATGCCCAATTCCTGACGGATGGCATTAATATTATTTTCAGGTGCATTCACATCGAGGCCATCCACTGAAATCCGACCCTGATTGATCGATTCCAAACGATTGATGGAGCGCAGCAGTGTGGATTTTCCCGAGCCACTGGGACCGATGATCACCACCTTTTCGCCCTGATTGACGTCCAGGGAAATATTGTCCAGGGCCTTCAGTGTTCCGAAGTATTTATAAACATTTTCTATGCAGATGATGGGATTAGTTTCGTTCATAATAATTCAACTTGTGTTCCATGTGGCTTACGGCTTTTGAAAGAACCAGCGTAATAATCAGATATACGAGGGCAACCATGGTGAATGCCTCGAAATAATAAAAAGATTCGCTGGCAAACTCGCGACCTCTTCTCAGGATATCGGCGACGGCGAGGATGGAAACCAGGGAGCTGTCTTTGAGCAGAGCGATAAATTCATTGCCCACAGGGGGAAGAATGGTTCGCCATGCCTGGGGCAGAATGACAAGAAACATGGTCTGAAAACGGTTAAAGCCAAGGGATCTGGCAGCCTCGGTTTGACCGTTATCGATGGAATCGATTCCTGCGCGAAAAACTTCTCCCATATACGCTCCGTAACAGATGGCCATCGCAATGACAGCAGCTGCAAGAGGGGGGAGATCGCTGAATATGCTAAATTTTCCCAAAGCATAGTAAATATAAAAAAGTTGCACCAGCAAAGGAATACCGCGAACGATTTCCACATATGTCGAAGCAACAAGATTAAATGCTTTGTTCCTTGATAGTCGACCAAGCCCCGTAATCAGTCCCAGGATCAATGCCAGAAATATGGAGTAAACCGTAACCTGAAAGGTCACCAGGATACCATCCGGCAAAAATTTAAGGATATCAAGATAGGGATCGGGACGTGTCAGACACAGATAGATAATTACAGCCAACGCGCCTATAAAAGAAATCCACCATGCGCTTAAAAGTCCCCGGTCCTTTTTGGAGGGGATGGCTGCACCATCGCCTACATGGATACTGACTGCTTTCTTCATCATGATCTTGCCTTGTCGGTTACGCAGGCATTTTACACAAGGCATACCTTACCACAAGGAACAACATCCTTCCAGTAGTATGGCATCCGCGGGTGTAAAACCGTGGCAGGGAAAAAAAGGAGCCGCCCAAAGCGGCTCCTTAATGCAGACATACGGACACTACTACTTAGCGTTGGTCGGGAACCATTTTTTAAACAGAATGTCATATTCGCCGCTGGCTCTGACAGCCTTAAGCCCCTTGTTGACCAGATCAAGGGTTTCCTGATTGCCTTTTTGGGTGGCAATACCTAAATATTCAGGCTCGTCGGGGACAATGAGAAAAGCTAGAGTCAACGTCTTGGAGTAATTGGGATTCTGTAATGCATAGCCTGCGGCCACGGCGTCGTCGCAAATAACGGCATCAATACGGCCGTTGTTCAGGTTTTCGATGGCCAGACCTACTTCGTCATAGGATTCAGGCAGAGCGCCTTCGATCTTTTTAGCGGAAAAATACCCGGTGGTTCCAATCTGGGCACCAATTTTTTTGCCTTTCAGGTCGGCGGTGTTTTTGATGGATTCGCCTTTTCTGGTCACGACGCCCTGTTTTACTTCAAAATAGGGATCACTGAAATCCATTGTTGTCTTGCGTTTGTCAGTGATGGAGACAGAGGATGCAATGGCATCGTACTTTCCGCCGGAAAGACCCGCAAAGATGCCGTCCCAGGCAGTGTTCTTGATCACAGCAGTAAAACCAGCGGCCTTGGCAATAGCCTTGACAAGGTCGGGACAAAAACCAACAATTTCTTTATCAGCACTGACCATTTCCATGGGTGGCCACGTCGCGTCAGAAGCAAAGACAATTGTTTTTTGAGCTTTGATTTCTACTTGCTGGACGGGCTTTTTTTGTAAAAACCAAAAAATTGCCAGCCCAGCAAGTAACAAAATTATAACTAGTAATGCCTTCTTCATGTTTCTAATCCTCCGAATCTAAGTGGTGAAACAAAATTTTTTTTTAGATTATTCCTATGTTCAGGTCAAGAAAACAGGTGGTCATCGTCCAAAAGAAGGGGGAATAATGGGTTTATGGTGTGCATTCTCGCCCCGGGCACACACCATGCCCATAGCCAGTATCCCCCCCGTTTGTGCTCACAAAAAAATCACGTGCTCTTGTCTGAGCACTCCGAACTGTGCACTGCGTCTTCTGATCCCAACTCCTTCTTCAACATAGTGCCTATCCACGCAAGCTGCTCTTCCCTGGTTGTTACTTTGTTATCCAGACGGGCGGCAAAAAGATCATGCAGGATCTGGCTATAGATCGGCCCCGGCGCAACCCCCATATCTCTGAGATCTTTGCCTGTAATGTCCACTGATTGTATCCGAAGCTGGGTCAGGTAAAGAGAAATAACCCGACGCATATCCTCTTTTTGACTGCGGGCCATAAGATAGAGCAGACCCTCCAGAGGGACTGTCTCAAGGATAAAATAGAGATCACTGGTCTTTTGGTCACCGCGTTCCCAGTGGAACAACCGGCCTACGGTCTGATGGATTGATTGACGGAGATTTGAGAAAAAAACAATCTGTTTTTGGGTAAAGTTGAGTCTTCTGGTCAGCACCTGGACATGGGAATCATTGAATCCCGAACACAGGCCCAGAAAATAGACAACCCAGGGACATGGTTGGGGATCAAGATAGAGCAGTTTATACCAGGCCACAACTTTTTCGATCTCTTCGAGTATCTGCTGTTTGGCGGGATTAAAAGTAAGCAGTGGATGAATGGCCTTGAGCAGTTTGTATTTGCCCATTTCCTTGAGGCAGGCCACGGGTTTGTTTTCAACAAGCATCAACTGGATTTCGTGAAAGATACGGCTTCCGGACAACTGGTGAAAAATATTCAGATCCACCGCATTTTTGATCAACCGTTCTGTCTGGCCGCCGATAGCGAATCCGAATCGTTGGGCAAAACGAATGGCCCGGATGATCCGGGTCGGGTCTTCCACAAAGCTCAAGGAATGGAGCACACGGATATTCTTGGCCTTGATATCCTGCTGGCCGCCAAAGAAATCCACCAGTTGACCAAATTGTTTTGGATTGAGCTGGACAGCCATGGCATTGATGGTGAAATCCCTACGGAACAGATCCATTTTAATGGATGAAAGCTCTACGGTAGGCAAGGCAGCAGGGTACTCGTAGTATTCCAGCCGGGCCGTGGCCACATCCACCTTGTCTCCGGATTCCAGGATAACGACAGCTGTTTTGAACTTATGGTGTTCCCTGACCCGACCACCAAATTTTTCGGCCAACGCCCTGGCAAAGGCGATCCCATCACCTTCAACCACAAAATCCACATCGTAATTGGACAGATGCAAAAGGATGTCGCGGACAAACCCGCCCACACAATAGACATCCACACCTTTTTCCTGGGCCAGTTTTCCTACCTGTTCCAGAAAATCGAAAAGTTTGCGGGGAAGCCGTTCCTTGAGCAGATGCCTGATGTTGCGCTCGCGTTTGCGATCCGGGATCAAACTTTCGGGAATACGTGCAGGTTCACTGATTAATGTATTGATGAGATCCGTGCGAGTGATAACCCCAACAATATGATTCAAATCATCCACAACAGGAACAAGACGCTGCCCTCTCCCTAAAATGATTTCCATAACCGGATAGAGATCCATCTCTCGGGTAACCGTGGCAAAATCACAGAGCATGTATTCCTTGATGAGCACATCACCCAGTTTATGGCTGATGGCTTTTTCTGCCAGCTGGTGCTCCAAAATTCCCGCGCAGATCAGGGTTCCCCTGTTAATGACAGGGATAGCCTTCAACCCATAGCGGGTCATCAATTCAGCAGCCTCACTCAAGGTTCTGTCCTTTTCAATGACCACGGCCGGGCTGGAGCACAGTTTGTTGACACGGATATCCGGATTGATCTGGGAATAGAGCAGCCCAAAAAGTTCATCTTTGACCTGTTCAAGCGTCCTGTCCCTGACTGAGGCCGAAGCAGCATAGGGATGGCCCCCACCGCCAAGCGAGGTGCATATCCGGCCTACGTCGACATCTGCGGTTCTGCTCCGCGCGACGACCTGCACACGGTCCTGCATCCTCCCCAGAGCAAAAAGAACGCGGATATTTTCCATTTCCAGAAGTTTATGGGCGAGGAGGGCGAAGTCACCCACATAATAGTCTAAAGAGACATCTGCGACGACGATATCAACACCATGGATGGAGTGGGTTGTGGCCGAATCAAGAAGACTGTTGAGAATGGATATCTGTTCCGCACTCATTTCCCGGTTGACCATATCGGCCACCATGTTAAAATCCATGCCCTGTTCAGCAAGCCAGGCCGCTGCCTGCAGATCATGGGAGGTGGTGGAGGCGAAGGTGAAATTGCCGGTATCTTCATAGATCCCCAGTCCAAGGATAGTAGCTTCGTCCGGGGAAAGGGTCATCCCCTTTTCTTGTATAATCAGCGCAAGGATAGCCGTGGCCGAACCCCATGGCCGGATATCATTGATCTGCCCGCGGATATCATCAGGGCTGTCTGGATGGTGGTCATAAATATCTATTTGCAGATCCGGGTTGTCGAATACGGACGCAATATGAGCAAGACGATCCTTTTGGCGGGTATCGACCAGAACGAGGTGGCGTACGGCGGTCAGATCCAGATCCCGTGCCGGTTTAAAATTAAAAAGATAGGTGGCACTTTGAATAAAAAAATTTTTGATATTGCGTTCCTGAGATCCAGGGAAAACAAGGACTGCGTCCGGATAGAGTTTGCCGGCGGCCACCATGGCACCCAGGGCGTCAAAATCCGCGTTGCTGTGTGAGGTGATAATGGTTGGAGCGATTTGCTTAGTCATGACTGGCTGATCGGGGATGATAGAGGTGATGCATATCGATAAGTCGTTTGGTTTCCACATGGGTATAGATTTCGGTCGCGCTGATGTCTTCATGGCCAAGAAGGATTTGCAACGTTCGCAAATCAGCACCGCCTTCCAGAAGGTGGGTCGCAAAGGAGTGACGGATGGTATGGGGAGAAAGCTCTTTGGAGATACCCGCCTTGACGGCATAACGCTTAACCAGTTTCCACACCCCCTGACGAGAAAGTCCTTTGCCGGAACGATTTAAAAAAATAACATTTTCTTTGGGAAGAAAGTCGGCTCGGTGTGCGTTGAGATAGGTAGACAAAAATTTACTGGCAGTGGCGTGCAGGGGGACGATGCGTTCTTTACTCCCTTTCCCCCAGATACGCAGGATATCGATCTGTGGATCAAAATCCAGAGGACGCAGGGTGATGAGTTCCGAAACCCTGAGCCCTGCAGCGTACAATAATTCAAGCATGGTCCGGTCCCGGTAACCGAGTTTTGTATTCAGCCGGGGGATTTCCAGAAGCCGGGACACTTCGTCCTGTGTCAGGACATCAGGGAGACGTTTGGCCAGCTTGGGATTAGTTAAAATCTGGGCTGGGTTTTCCGGAAGCAGATGTTCTTCGTATGTAAAGGT
>JAQVZR010000138.1 GCA_028708105.1 Desulfoplanes sp.
TACGCCCAGCTGGGCGGCCATAAGCGGGGTAATATCCCGGGCAAGCAGAGTTGCAATAATCCCGGAAAGAACATCTCCCGATCCCCCCAAAGCCAGATTCGGTGTTGCAAAGGGGGAGATATAGATGGGATCATTTCCGTCGGAAATAATAGTCGCTGCTCCCTTGAGCAGGATGTTCATGTTAAATTTCTGGGTGAATTTTCTGACGTATGCAGTCCGATCCGCATTGATTTCTTTGGCCGTAACGTCGAAAAAACGCGACATTTCACCTGGATGCGGGGTAACAATGGATGTATTCGGAACCTTGTGCATCAGATCCTGGTTCTGGGCAAGGAAATATAGCGCATCGGCATCAAACAATGTGCGGGGGTTCGGTATTTCGAGATAAGCGTTTAAAAAATCCATGGCGCCCTGATCACGTCCAAGGCCTGGCCCGAACACGACGGAGGAAAAGCGTGTTAAATGTGGCTTTAACTCTTCCATGCAGGCGCGGCTCCATTGGCGACCTGTACCCAGAGGCAGACCCATAATGTCCGGCCAGCCGCTTTTGATATCATGGATCAATCCTCGAGGACTGCCAATGGTCACTAATCCGGCTCCACTGCGTATCGCACCCAGAGCACTCAGCAAGGGCGCGCCGGTTAATGCCTCGGAGCCTCCCAGAATGAGAACATGTCCGGCTTCTCCCTTGTGCATCGTTGTGTGCGGCATGGGAAAATTCCGGAGTATTTTCTCGGTCAGAGCTACATGCGAGGAAGGAAGCTGGCTTTTGATAATCTTTGGAATACCAATCTTTTTGACGATTAAATGGCCGACATAATCACGGGACGGTGGAAGGAAGAGTCCAAGCTTGGCTGCTTCAAAGGTGACAGTGACGTTTGCGCAAACCGCTACAGGGGACGGTATGCCCGTGGTACCGTCAATGCCGGACGGGATGTCCAGAGAAAGGACAAAGCTGTTTTTCCCTAGTTCATTAATGGCCTTGATCCATTTTTGGGATTCTTCGCTGAGGGGACTTCGGAATCCTGTACCCAGTAGTCCATCGACAATAATGTCGATTTTTTTGAGAAATTCCAAGTTGTATTCAGGGAGGTAAAAGCAAGGGATATCAAGTTTCAGGGCCAGGTCCATGTGATACGCGCTGTCGCCCGAGTATTCTTCACGCTCTTTGGTGTGCAGGATCATTACCTTGGCATCGTGATTCCAGAGCTGTCTGGCAAGGGCAAAGGCGTCACCTCCATTATTGCCGGCGCCGGCAAAGATGACCGCGCGACGTCCCTTGAGTTCTCCAAAATGAAGTGAAAGCACGTGGAATGCTTCCCGGCTGGCGTTTTCCATTAGAATGGCCCCGGAAGGACCGTACGTTTCCATACACGTCCGATCCCAGTTGCTCATTTCGTCTGGAGTTGGCAATGGAGCGAACATCGTGCGGGGGTCTTCAGGAGCGGCTGCATGTGAACAAAAACGCGCTGGTGTCATCTTCCCTCCAAAATGACGATGGCCGAGGCAATATCCCGACCATGCGTGATACTGAGGTGAATGTTGTGGACGTCAAGGTCTTTGCTGCGTTTGAGGGCTGGACCTGAAAGCTTGATGGTCGGTTGCCCGGACGGGAGCGAGACGATGTCTATCTGGTCAAAAAAAATGCCTTGAGAAAATCCTGTGCCAAGGGCTTTGACACATGCTTCTTTGGCTGCAAAACGTGATGCAATATATGCTGCTGGGTGCTTGGGAAGGTTGTTTTGTTCCTGAGTTGTAAGGATTTTTTTCAGGAATCGTTTGCCGAACTTTGTGTAACTGCGGATGATTCTGTCGAGTTCAACAACGTCGATACCAGTACCGATGATCATGGTCAGGTCAGCCTGCTTTGTAAGAAGATCTACTAAGTAACAGTATTATAATAAACCCATTATTAATGCGTTGTATGATAACGGAAAGTCAAGCTATGAGAAAAGAATCACGAAGTCGGTTTGCGGCACTTCCCCGTGGCAGGCTACTGCCAAAGGTCGAATCTGATTGACGAAGGGGTGGATTCTTTACTAACGATAACGCAAGCACTCAAGCACAACGCCAAACCTGTTGCGAGGCAGGGACGGAAAGCCATGGGTCTCAACGAGATTGCCAGGTTGCCAGATACGAGCCTTTTTTGGGGCTCGCTGATTTCCTTTCTCTTTGTGCAGATTATCTCTATGTGTTTTTCCTCCCCCCCTGTTTATCTTCATCGTTTGCATATAGTATTTTCGAGTGCTCCATATCTAAGGATGTGACTCATGCCTAAAACGTTTTTTCCCTCTGAAAAATACCGAAGAATAGTGTCGTGGAAAATGGTTATGCCTTTGAGCGGTCCCACGCAACGCGGTGTTTCTATGATCGAACTTCTGGTTGTTATGGCGATTATAGCGATTATGCTCGGATGGGGAGGGGCGCATATGGTTACTCATTTGAGTGAATATAGACTTAAGGCGGCCGTGAGGGATTTGATTTCTACGATGCAGAAGGCTCGGATGACTGCGGTGCGCAACAATGCTGAAACAGCGGTTTTTTTTGATCCTGCTAATGGGACATATTCGCTTTGTACGGGGAGTGGCGATGGAAATTGGGGTACAAGGGGAGATAATATCTGTCTGCAAGAACGCAGGCTTGTGTCCTATGATAGTGGTATCGGGTATGGACATGGGAGTGCGACCAAGGCCATTGGTGACAGTTTTGGCGCGGATGAGATTTCTTATACATGGAACAGAGTTGCATTTACCCCCATGGGTACTGCTGGGCACGCCGGATATGCCTATATTGAAAATGATAAGGGGCAGACTGCAGCCGTAGGCACGATAACAATTGGAACTATTTTATCTCAGAAGTGGGATGGAGATAGTTGGGAACATAATTGATATGTCGATTTCTGCAGACAACGGGGGATTCACTCTCCTTGAATTGATAGTTGCCATGGTCATCAGCATGTTCGTGATGGCCGCCATTTATACTCTGTTCCGTTCAAGTAGTGAACTATTTGTCTCTCAGGAACAAATTGTTGGTGTACGCCAAGATATCCGGGCAACCTTGAGTATGATAGCACACGATATCCGTATGGCGGGTCTTGATCCCGCTCGAAGTGCATCTGATGCCGGGATCGCATCTGCGAACGCGACTTCTTTACATATTCTGTACGATGAGGATGGTGACGGGGCATGTGATACTGATTTGGACTATCTCTATGTTTCCGCAGAGGATGCCCTTAAAGTCCAAACAGGTGGCGGAGGTGGTTACCAACCTCTTGTTTACGATATTTCTTCTGTAGGGTTTACCTATGTCCTCAGCGACGGTTCGACAACATCAACCCCCACTGACTCGAGTATGATTAGGATGGTAGGCATTCAATTGTGCGGGAAGATTGACGGGCCTTATTCAGAAAAATATGATTCGTTGCAATGTTTTAACAGCACTGTCCGTTGTAGAAATATGGGGCTATAATGATTACCATTAATACAGACAATGGGTTTACTCTCATTGAAGTGCTCATTGCAATGATGATCCTAACGATAGGTTTGCTTGGATTTTCAAGTTTGCAGGGCACAAATGCAATGGGAAATTTGAAGTCAAATATCGTTTCCATGTCAAGCCTGATAGCCGATGCTGAGTTGGAAAAAATTGTTAATAATTCATATGCAGATTGTGTTGATTATAATGCAACAACTATCGTGGATACTAAAACATACGAAATTTATTGTTCTGTTAATGAAAATGCCACGGATAATTATAAAAATATCCAGTTAGTGATCCAGTGTGATGGAAAAAATATATGTAGCTTTGATTATATAAAGATACAAAATTATGAATAATCCTAATGCTGAGAACTCAGAATGTGGTTCGATTCTTATTGTGACGATAATTATTCTCGTTTTATTGACAGTTATGGGATTGGTTGCCACCAACACAACTACAACTGATTTGATGATTGCCGCAAACGATCGGGATTATAAGCAGAATTTTTTTACAGCGGACGCTGGTTTGAATAAGGAGTTTCAACTCATTCCTTCGTATTCCATAACATTGACCGTTCCTGAACAGAAGAATCATGGTTCGTACTATCTGGTTAAAAGTGACGGGGATTTTTTTGGGGATATAACAAGCTCAGACACCGATACTGAGAATGCAACGGTTCAATATGTTGGTAACCATGAATACAAGTACGCAATACTATTTTCCAAGCGAGAACAGGCCTTGGCAAAGGGAGAGGGAGCCAGGACAGTGGATCGTATCTACAATGAAATAATCACAAAAATTCCAGGTAGCGTGGCGTTGAGGTCCAAGGTATTCAGGCGAGTGACGAACTAATCAGGATGAGGGAGAGATATCTGATGTGTATCCAGAGATTGAAATGCAGTATGCTGGTGCTTGTGCTCATCCTGTTGTCATGTGTTGAGAATGTATGGGCCGAGGATGTCGATGCCTTTGCGGCCTCAGTGCGCAGCAATGCCATGCTGGCCATTGATACCTCGGGCAGTATGGAATGGCCTGTGTATAACCATGATATAGACTATGAAGCTTTTTTTTCCTGGGCGGTTTCCAATGGATATGCTTCAGACCGATATGATTCCTACGATAAAGGGCTGGGGTACGCATATGATAATTTTCCTTGGGAAAAGAATAAGATTTATTTGGTCAGTGCGTACATCGGTTATAGCGAAATTACAGGACCTGATGGTAAAACATATTCTGTGATTGGTGATCCTATGTACTCAACTATGTACTTAAATTTGCGAAAAGATTGGGTGACCGGTGGCATTATTGATACGGGGTGGGAAATCAATGATTGGGATAATATTACTGATAATACCATATCTACCAATGCCGCCGGCTATGTAATCTATCCGACCTTGGGGACAGATCAGCATCCGCTTGAACAACCCACAGATGATGTTCAGTACGCGTCATCTTCTCTGGCAGGGAGTACATTTGCCAATAATCAAAAAATATTGTTGACAAATTACTACACTGATTCGCGTACTAATATTGCTAAAGATTACGGATTCTTGGGGTATCTAAAGGCTGCTGGGGTGTATTTTTCAGGACTGTTTGAGACCAAGGCTCTGGAGTGTACGTTAACAGATGATCCGGATGCCGCAGCTGTGGCAACTAGTTATTATATAAACAGTAATGGATATCGTGTTCCTTATGATAGACAACGAATCTATGCCTTTGTCACCGGAAACTTTTTGAGTTTTATTACCCTGATTGAGGATATGAAGGGCGATGATGACTGTGCAGATGAAGGGTGGAGGGATGTATGCTATCAGTCTTCGTCAGCGCAGTGGAAAATCGTGAATATCGGTTCTGTGGAAAACAATACATATCGTACCCGGTCAGACTATGGACCAAATCGGGATGGATTTGAATTACATTCCCTCGTGAGTTTGAGTCCGTTTACTGGGGTCAAGCGCATTGCTCTTTATTTTGAAAATATGGATATTGAAAATAGTAGTGGCGGTGGCGGATGCAATTGCGACAATCACAATTCTGACAATGACGGGGTCTATCTGGTGAATAAGAAAGGCAACGTTTTTCGACAAATTGCAACAGAATTTCCTGAGACGGATGACGGTAAAATGTATGGGTGTGATACCCATGGTTGGACGGGGTATTACGAAGTCTCCGAAGATGATACCCTGTTCGTGAAATTCGACGTGGCTTCCGATGGTGGCAACAGTTGCTGGGGTTCGGATAGGGGCTTCAGAATCACGAAGATAAAATGGACGACTTCGGAAGCAGATAGCTAATCGGAGAGCTCCGGAAACTTTTCTTGCTGCAACGGTGAGGACGGCGTCGGACAGAAAATC
>JAQVZR010000139.1 GCA_028708105.1 Desulfoplanes sp.
AAAGATATCGTCCCTTCCAGCACCGTTGATAACGTCTCATTCCCATCCCCCAATGCCCAGACACTCTCCCTGCACAAGGCACACTTTGATATCAAACAGGGAGAAAAAGTAGCCATCATCGGGAAAATGGGCTCCGGGAAAAGTACCATCGCCAGGCTTTGCCTGGGCATGTATGATCCCAGCGAAGGAACAGTACAGATGGGAGGTATTGATATCCGGCAGTTCGACACCACCGAAGTCCGGCGCCGCATCGGCTATGTTCCCCAGGATGTGCATCTTTTTTACGGTTCCGTACGTGACAATATTGCCTTTGGCGCTCCCTGGGCCGATGACCAGGCTATTCTCCGGGCGGCTGCGGCATCAGGTGCCCTGGAATTCATCCGTATTGCACCTGCCGGATTCCAGATGCAGGTCGGCGAACGCGGACAATACCTTTCGGGCGGACAGCGTCAGGCCATTGCCATTGCCCGGGCCCTGCTCTTTGATCCAGACATCCTGATCATGGACGAACCCAGCAGTTCCATGGACAATGGCGGCGAAGCCATCCTCAGAACGCGGCTAATATCACTGATGCAATCAAAGACATTAATCCTTTTCACCCACCGGATGAGTATGCTCGCCCTGGTGGACAGACTCATCGTTCTGGACGGCGGTCAGGTCATTGCCGACGGTCCCAAAGACAAGGTTATCGAATCTTTGAAAAAACAATAACAGCTTTTTCTTTCAGGTCATACTTTATGTTCGCACGAACCAAACAGCGGGATATCCCGTATATGAATGACGTGGACGCGGCTTTTTTTAACCGCGGCCACGGCTTTGCCTATATCCTTTCAGCCCTCATCTTCATACTGTTCACCGCCTTTGTCGTATGGTCCCATTTTGCAATACTTGATGAAGTGACCCGGGGAACCGCACAGATCATTCCCTCCAGGAGGGTGCAGATTATCCAAAATCTGGAAGGCGGAATTCTGGATGAAATTCTGGTGAGCGAGAACCAGATCGTCAACAAAGACGATATCCTTATCCGCATCAGCAACGAAATGGCCTCCAGCCTTTTTCGGGATGCAGAAGCCAAAGCCATGGAACACACTGTTGCCCTCGCCCGCCTCCGGGCCGAAGCCGATGGAGGGACCATCACCTTTCCCGAAAACATTACCGACCCCCAGCTGATTGCCGACCAAAAAGCAATATATACTTCGAAAAAACGGCAGCTTGATCTGGAAATAAAAGTTCTCGCATCACAGTACAGACAAAAGATGCAGGAGGTTCAAGAAATGACCTCCAGGGAAAAACAGCTCCGCTCCAATCTGAAACTGGCTAGAGAACAACGGGACATCGCCCAGCCTCTGGCTAAACGGAATCTGTATCCCAAGGTGGAATATCTGAGTCTGGAACGGGACGTGCTCACCCTTGAGGGAGAAATCCAGAGTCTGGGCTCCGGTATTCCCAGGGCTCGGGAAGCAGCCGATGAAGCAAAACAGCGTATCGCATCCAAAAAGGCAGAATTCAGGTCTGCCGCGCAGGAAGAAATCAACCGGCGCAGGACGGAACTGCGATCTCTGCAGGAGACCCTTTCCGCCGGTCAGGACAGGGTCAGTAGGACCGAGGTCCGATCCCCCGTCAAAGGGACCATCAAGCAAATACTCATAAGCACCCAGGGTGGCGTCATCCGCCCAGGTGAACCAATCATGGAAATCATTCCTCTGGATGACACCCTGCTGGTGGAAGCCAACATCCGTCCGGCGGACATTGCATTTTTGCGGCCCGGCCAAAAAGCCATGGTCAAAATATCGGCCTATGATTTTTCCATTTACGGCGGCCTGGAAGCCAAAGTCGAACAGATCAGTGCCGACACTATTTTGAATGCCAAAGAAGAAAGCTATTACAAGGTCAAGCTGCGCACCAACAGCAACGCCATACAGTACAGGGGCGAAAAACTGCCTATTATTCCAGGGATGACGGCCACAGTGGATATCTTGACAGGGCATAAATCCGTTCTGGATTATCTACTTAAGCCCATATTAAAAGCCAAACAAAATGCCCTGCGGGAACGATAAATCAGCAACCAGACAGCAGCGGCAGCGGCGCGTGACCGCACTCATCCTAGCAACAGCATGGATTCTTTTTTGGGGACCAAAGGATCTCAAGGCCGGTAGTATAACAGCCAGTAATAGCACCGGCATCTTTGGATCAACAGAAATACAGGGGAATCTGAGCATTCTAGAACGCTGGCAGAAAATCCTTGGTAAGGGGGAATCCCAATTCACCTTTTTTGCAACCTGCTCCCCCCGGGACAAGGGATGCCCCGCAGCATCTGTGCAATGGCGGAAACTGGCCAGAAGCCTACGGGAATATCCAGCGTTAAGACAGCTACAACAGGTTAACACCTTTTTCAACCGTTGGCCCTATATGCTAGATCAGGATCTGTACAATGTTCCCGACTACTGGGCAGCACCTCTTGAATTCATTACCCGCTCAGGTGATTGTGAAGACTATGCCATAACCAAATATTTTGCTCTGAAACGGATCGGGATCAAGCCCTCCACCATGCGGATTGTCATCCTTGAAGACAGCATCAGAAACGTTACCCACGCAGTCCTGACCGTGACCATAAACAGCACGACCTATGTCCTGGACAACATGAGCGACACCCTTTTTCCAGATTCGTTATATACCCATTACCGGGCCCAGTTTTCTTTCAACGAACATACATTGCGGCTTCACCTATACCCGCATCCAACCCTCGCACAGTGAGACTACCATGGACAACACCTGTACGCTCTCCAAAGAGACCAACACCATTTCCTGCCCCATGCGATTCAAAAGCAAAAGTATCATGCTCTGTATGGCACTCATTGTTCTGATCGTTATCGGCTCCGGGATCTTTCTCTACTGGAGTCTGCACACCAAAAAACAAACGCTGGAAAATGAGATCAGCGGGCACCTGCAAACCCTGGCCGCCGGTCACGCGACAATGATTTCCGCATGGCTTGACGGACTCGTGCTCCAGGGAAAACGGCTGACCGATGCGGATGTGTTCAGGCTGTATGCCACATCTGTAAACACTCAGGCTGAAGACATATCCGCGCTGGTGACACCCGATTCTGACGATCGAAACTCCACAGAAATGATAGATACCAGGGCACAACAACCGCTGATGCAAAAAATGCTTGAAAATTTCACAGCATTCTCAGGATTTATCTCCGCCCGAGCCATCAACAGCAAAAGCATACCCTTTCTATCTGCTCCGCAAAATCAGCTTCCGTTGTCAGCGGAGCAAAAAAAATCCATACACCAGGCATTAAGCCTCGCCCGACCGGTATATTCTTCATTGCGTAAAGCCGATGAGAGGCTTGTCATGGACATCTTTCTCCCTGTCCTGGACCTGTCCGGAGGAGAACAACCAAGCACAGCCATAGCCATTTGCATATTCACGGTGAATGCCACCCCCAAAATAAATAGTATCCTCTCTCTTGATCCGCATCGCAAACAGGGCGAACGGACACTGCTTGTAGAAAAGGTATACGATACGTTCCGAGAGGTGGTCCCATGGATACCACAAAATTTCAAAGACCTCTCTTCCGATCCGGCTCCGGCGGGCTCACGCGAAATGACATTCCAGACCATGCGATCCCTTCAAGGCGATACACGGGTCTATGCTCTGGGCAAAAAAGTCCCTGATCTTCAGTGGTGGATCATCGAGGAAGTCGAAACCGCTACGGCCAACCAGACTCTACGCCAAAGCATGCTAAGAGAAATTATTATCTCCGTGCTCATGACCTTGATTTCCTGTCTAACGCTGATCCTGGCATGGTGGAGGATCATGGAGCGGGAACGATCGGCCATTGCCATGGAATTTAAGAATCTGGCCGATGAAAATGCCCGGCAAAAACATTTTCTGGACAGTATTAATGCCACGGTCCCTGAGCTCATAGGGCTCAAGGACAACACGGGCAAATATACCTATGTCAACCAGACATTTGTTTCTGCTGTAGGCCGAAACGTATCCGAAATACAGGGCATGGATGACGAGGCATTATTCGGCTTTGATACGGGACGAAAACTGCGTGAATCTGATCATCAGGCCCTGGCCGAAGACGGAGCTATTTCCACGCAGGCAACGATCTTTTTGCATGCTATCCGGCACATTTTCCAGATATCCAAGATACCGTTCCGCAATGAGAACAATGAACGAACCGGTATTCTTTGTGTCTATCGGGATATCACCAAAGAAGCCGACAACGAAGTACGGGCGCAAAAACTGCTAACCCAGACCACCCAGGCGCTGGTCAAGGCCGTTGAAATGACGGACCCCTATCTGGCCGGGCACTCGGCTCTGATGAAAACATTGAGTCTGGAAATGGGAACACCTCTGGACCTTGATCCCCAAGAACAACAGACCATTGAAATCGCTGCCACTCTTTCCCAGATAGGCAAGCTTTTCGTAGACCGGAAATTGCTGGCAAAACCAGGAAAACTTACGGATACAGAACGCAAAGCAATGGAGCAGCATGTGGCCCATGCGGCCAGCATCCTCAAGGGCATAGCCTTTGACCTGCCTGTTCGGGAAACCATTTTGCAAAGCAATGAATTCCTGGATGGAAGCGGCTATCCAAACGGCCTTGCCGGTGAGGACATTATGCGTTCAGCCCGGGTGCTATGTGTCCTGAATACCTTTTGCGCCCTTATCCACCCTCGATCGTACCGATCGGCCATGAGCATCAATGCGGCTCTGGATATCTTGGAAAAAGGCAGCTCACGCTACGATCAGGACATAGTACACGTCCTTAAAAACCTTATTCCGGATCTGACCGCCAAGGGGATTATTGCCGATCAGGAAAAAGCATCCCAATTGTCGTAAAAATAGTTTTGACACTACATCTCTGAGGGCTAGAACAAGGGCAATTCATGAAACGGCCCCTTGTTCTAGTTCAGAATCCGGAGGATGGTTGTGTCTCCGAAAAGGGCACCCACAGGGGGGTGCCCCTACAGAATTTTTTGTACAATTATATAGATGCTTATAGCAGCGCACTGTCTACTGCGCCCTTCTTTTTTCCATCAAAATACGAGAACATACCCATCATGCCCGCTGTTGATATTGATATCCACACATGGCTTCTGGCCATCCGCCCCAAAACCCTGCCTGCGGCCGGAGGCCCTGTCATTGTGGGCACTGCCGTAGCCATTGCCGACCACGCATTCTCTTTTTTCCCGGCCCTGGCTGCCCTTATCGGCTGTCTCCTGCTCCAGATAGGAGTCAATCTGGCCAATGACTATTTCGACTTTGTCAAAGGTATCGATGAAGGCAAACGACTGGGCCCCGTCCGTGTTACCCAAAGCGGACTCATCCCGCCAGAAACCATAAAAAAAGCCATGATAGCAACCCTGGCCCTGGCAGGCCTGGTGGCCCTGTATCTCATGACCGTGGGAGGATGGCCCATTTTCTGGATAGCCGTGGCCTCCATTATCGGAGCCCTGACCTACAGTGGTGGCCCTTTCCCCATGGCTTCTCATGGCCTGGCCGATCTTTTCGTATGTATCTTCTTCGGCATCGTGGCCGTGTGCGGAACCTATTATGTCCAGGCACAGGATCTGACATGGACGGTCTTTTTTCTCTCCTTTCCCATAGGCCTGGTGATCACGGCCATCCTGGTGGTCAACAATTACCGGGATATCGGGACGGACGCAGTCAGCGGCAAACGTTCACTGGCCGTGATCATCGGGCCATCTCTGACCCGGATTGAATTCATTCTCCTTCTTTGCCTGACCTACGCCATACCTCTATTTCTGGCAGCCGCCCAAAAAGTATCCCTGTGGGCGGC
>JAQVZR010000140.1 GCA_028708105.1 Desulfoplanes sp.
CCCTGAAGGGGAAAAGGGGAGGGGAGACCAGCTTCCAGAGCCTGAACGATTTTCTTGTGGGCCGAATCCCGGGCCGTATAGACCAATCCTGACAAAAGCACCTTATCCCCGGCTCTCAAGGGTTCAATGTCCTCATCGGTAAGCGGAGTCTGGAGTTTAAATTCCTTGCTCATTATATATGTACCTCCAAATGGCGGGAAGAATGGCACTGGACATTCACGGCCAGAGGGAGACTAGCAATGTGGCACGGAGCCATATTGATACGTACTCCCAGGCAGGTGGTTCTGCCCCCTAACCCCATAGGACCGATGCCAAGGGCATTGATGGCTGCAAACAACTCATCTTCCATGGCCGCAATTTCCGGATCAGGATGCGGAACATCCAAAGGCCTGAACAATGCCTTTTTTGCCAGAATCGGTGCCAGGTCAAAAGTCCCGCCGATTCCGACCCCGACAATGGTGGGAGGGCATGGGTTGGGGCCTGCCTCGGCCATCCGTCGGACAACAAAATCTTTGATACCTTCCCAACCCTGAGCCGGTGTGAGCATGGTGGCCCGGGACATATTTTCACTGCCCCCGCCTTTGGCCATAAATTTAATGGTCAACGTATCTCCGGGAACAATATCCGTATGGATGATGGCCGGAGTATTGTCTCCAGTGTTCTTACGGGTCAGGGGATGGCAGGAGGACTTACGTAAAAAGCCGTCCCTGTACCCATCGCGAACGCCCTGATTGATGGCTTCAGTCAGATCCCCGACAATATGACATTCATTCCCCAGCTCCACGAAAAAAACAGCAAGTCCCGTATCCTGACAGAGGGGGAGACGGGTGGACTTTGCCAATGCAGCATTGTCTAAAAGCTGCTGCAAAACTTCTCTGCCGGCATCAGATGTTTCGTTTGCCAATGCGGTTGTCAGAGCTCCGAGCACATCTTGGGGGAGTTCCACGTTGGCCTGAACAACCATGTCCGCGACCTGCTGCGTAATGATGCGTGCGTCTATCTGGCGCATGGTTTCTCCTTAAAAGCCGTCAAAAACAAAATGACGGATTGGCTTCACATTAACACGTTTTCTTCGTGCTCCTAAGATTTTTGAGAGCATAGATTCCCATCTTGCGCCGCAGATAACCAAGCTGATCCTGCAATGGCAGGTTTTTAGGACAAACATCTTCACATCCCAAAAGGCCCATGCAGCCAAAGATGCCCTGGTCGTTGCCGATGATCTCAAAAAAATCCTTTTCCTGACGCTGATCACGCGGATCGAGCACAAACCGGGCGATGCGGTTCAAGGCAGCTGCACCAAGAAAATCTTCGCGCATCCGGGCTGTCCCGCAGGCGGCCAGACAGCAACCGCACTCCACACAACGATCGAGTTCGTATATTTTTTCAGCAGTATCGTTGTCCATGCGTTCTTCTTCAGCTGCAGGATCAAATTCTTTCTGCGTATGGATCCACGACTCAACCCGGGTATTCATTTCCCGAAACCAGGTCCCTGTATCTACAGACAAATCACCGATAAGCTTGAAAAAAGGCAAAGGTAGCAACGTGATCTGACTAGGAAGGTCTTTAGTCTTGGTCTTACACGCCAGATTGGGACGACCATTGATAACCATGGCACACTGACCGCAAATTCCGGCCCGGCAGCAGAAATCAAACTGCAGAGAAGGATCCTGTTCTTCCCTGATCCGGTTCAAAACGATGAACAGTGTCATGCTCTCGGTTTCATCTATATAATAGGACTGCATATGCGGCGTGGAATCCGGATCCTGAGGATTATACCGAAAAACATGTATCGTAAGCATTCTATCCATAAATTAGGCCTCACTCTCGTCTGCGCTGATAATTTTTCCACCGCCATAGCCCCGTTCTCCAGGAGGAAGTTCAAAAGTCGGAGTTGCGGCCTCGTAGTTTAACGTCGGCAAATCCGCGCCCTCATCCCACGTGGCCAGGGTTCTGGTCAACCAGTCACGATCATTCCGCGCAGGATAATCCTCACGGGCATGGCAACCACGACTTTCTCTGCGCTGCAATGCGCCGTAGGCAACACATTGCGCCAGACGTACCATACCTGGAAGTTTCAGGGCCAGGCCCAGTTCCGGGTTGGCCCCCAGGCCATTACTTTTGAGTCCGATATTTTTGGCGCGTTCCTGGACTTCCTGAATGGTTCGTACTGCCTTTTCCAGATCTTTTTCATTTCTGAAAATACCCACTCCGGCCATAAGAGCA
Organism: Desulfoplanes sp.; assembly: GCA_028708105.1. GTDB lineage: Bacteria > Desulfobacterota > Desulfovibrionia > Desulfovibrionales > Desulfomicrobiaceae > Desulfoplanes. Next base: position 2,224 of record JAQVZR010000140.1, read on the forward strand.
TCCTGCATCATGGTCCTGAGTTCAAAGACATTTTCCTTACCGCTCCCATGAATCAGAGCCGAGATTCGCGCCTGTTCTTTTTTGATAAACCCATCAACAATAGCCGTATTAAAGGTTGCGCTGGCACCTTTGAGATACTCGACCACCTTGCCACCAATAATCTTGCCGGCAACAACGGTTTCCGCCAGAGAATTACCCCCCAGCCGGTTGAATCCGTGCAGATCCCAGCAGGCAGCTTCGCCTGCGGCGAACAGCCCCTTGAGCCCGTAGGCAGCACCATCCTTGTTTGTGCGCACCCCGCCCATGCTATAATGATGGGTCGGACGCACGGGAATAAGCTGATGCAGGGGATCAATACCCAAAAAATTCTGGCATATCTCGTCAACTTCTCTCAATTTTGTTCGGATATGAGCCTCACCCAGATGACGGATATCCAGCCAAAGATTATCATCGCCATAGGAATTCTTAACCCCGAATCCCTTGCGTATATGCTCAATCATGCGCCGGGAAACCACATCACGGGAAGCCAGCTCTGCCTTCTCAGGCTCGTACTGGGGCATGAAACGGTCTTCATTCTTATCCAGCAGAGTTCCACCATCACCGCGGCACCCTTCGGTCACCAGAATATCCGTGGGCACAATCCCCGTAGGATGAAACTGGATGGCTTCCATATTGCCCAGAGGAACCAACCCCGTATCCAGGGCGATGGACTGCCCGCCGCCCTCACAGATGACAGCATTGGTGGTGTTCTTATAGATACGGCCGTATCCACCGGTAGCCACAAGGGTTGCCTTGGCCAGATACACCCGGAGTTTGCCTGTCCGAAGACATCGGGCCACAACTCCCTGGCAGGTCTCGCCATCATGGATCATGGCAATGGCCTCGATACGATCATGGACCTTGACGCCCATCTGGGTAGCCCGGTTGTCCATGGTGTACAGGACGGCATGTCCGGTTCCATCTGAAGTATAACACGTCCGCCACTTGGCCGTTCCCCCAAAATTCCGGGAAGTAATCAGACCTTCTTTGGCTGCATCTTCGACTTTTTCAAATTTCTGGCCACCCTTGTAATAGGATCCCTTTCCACCGACCACACGGTTCCAGGGCACCCCCCAATACGCCAGTTCGCGCATCACAATAGGCGCAGTATCCACAAATATTCTGGCTACTTCCTGGTCACATCCCCAGTCCGAACCTTTGACCGTGTCCTGAAAATGGATATCGGGGCTATCACCCTCACCCATGACAGAATTGCCCAGTGCGGCCTGCATGCCTCCCTGTGCTGCAGAGGAATGAGAACGCTTTGAATGCACAATGCTCAGGCAGATGACGTCAAAGCCAGCACCTGCAGCTTCAATGGCCACACGTTCACCGGCCAGACCAGCACCCAGGCATAAAAGGTCGGTATAAATAGTCTCAACCATGCTTCCCCCTTGCACTACACGCTCAAAAAATAAAAACGGATCAATGATACCAGATCAAGAAAAACAAGTGCGCCAGCCAGAATATACAAAGCCTTCTTGGCCTTGGCCCTGTTATCGCGACGAATATATCCCCATTTGACCCCTGCCCGGTAGATTCCACTGGCAACATGCATGGCCACACAAAACAAAAAAACTAGATAAAACCATAACCATAGACCACTATGCGCCAATGCTACACTTTTTGTCGCCGTAATGGGCAAATCATTCAGAATGATCCACATATGGATGGAGCCCATAAACAGGATGAGCATCCCGGTTATAGCCTGCACAAGCCACAGCCAGGTGTCCTCGTGACGCATCAAACGGGCATGAGCCCACAGAGTCTTCTGCTGCTCTGTACGGAAAGGTATCTTACGGGCAGCCAAGATAAAATGAAGAAGAAAAACAGAGCCGATCAGAGGCCCACCAACCTGGGCAAGCCCTGTTGACTCAAAAAAACCGGCAAGACCGTCAAAGGTGGCCGCACCAAAGAGTACGCTGGCCACAAACAGAGAATGCCCCAGGATAAAAAGGACCAATCCAGCACCAGATAAAACTTCCAGCCAGTCCAAAACGGCCGAAGTCTTTGCAGGAGACTGGACGTACATGGTCGTATCATTCCACATATGACCTCCCATAAAATGTTAAAACACAAGAAATGCTGAAATCGGGTTGAAAGTATTTACTCGATATAACCATCAAACGCAAATCTATTGGCCTGAAAAACCGAAGAAAATCATACTACAGGTTATACTGTACGCGAACGGATGAAACTACCAGAGGTCCCATGCCGTACACACGTGCTCCTGCAAATGCCCCGGCCGTACAAGGTCCCCTGAAAAATCAACATTTCCCAAGGGACCGGCCAGGGCATTTCTTTGAATGTCACACAGCGTATGCGTGTCCACGGTACACGAACGACACGGGAAAAACGAAAGGTATACGTAGAGCCACAAATTATCTGATAGGAGGCGACCAGCACTCGGCATGATTCGCACGGGCGGCCTGTTGCTTTTTAGAGCGTATGTCTTCAATTATATCAAGGTCATATCCATTCCATTCATGTCCCATAAGTTCGGCCACCCATGTCTTATGGATAGGATCATACCACGTACCACCTATATTTTGTTCGTTGCACCACACCACGGTCTGGATTTCATTTTCACGGCAGATTTCAAGCCGGATATCAATGGAGTCCTGTGAATGCAAACAGATTCCATCCTCATAGACATACTCTTTGGTAAAAATTTCATCCTCTGAAGTTCCAAGGGTCTCAATGACTATTTTCCCGTTAAACTTATCCATGCTCTCTCTCCCCAACTTCTTGAATCACCGATGAGCTTCCAGACAGCAGAGCTCTTGCAGACAGCCCCTTTCCGGCGTCACAAGCCCCTGCATCGCGGATTTGCGAATGCTACAATACACCAAATTACATTCTGTATACCAAACTACATTCTGTTTATTTAGTGAAAGAAAGTACAAAGATCAAGCCTGTTGCCCATAAAAAAAAGGCCACTCCTTGGAGAGACCTTTTTTTATGCACCCCAATGCCAGGCACAACCGCTTGCTTTGGCAAAAAAAAATTACTCCCGAGAACCGACTTGCACGTTTTGGGGCTGAACAAACACGTTCCCGGAAACACTGCGCAACCCGGAAAAATACAAACGCGTTTCAGATGCAACAACTCCGCTCAGGCCGATAAGACCGATGAGATTGGGCACGGCCATAAGTCCATTAACGATATCAGCTAGTGTCCATATCAGACCGAGTTCCAGGTATGACCCCACCGCAACCAGGGCAATATAAATCATTTTATAAGGAATGATTCCCTTAATGCCGAACAGGTATTCCGTACACCGCTCACCATAATAATTCCAACCAAGGATTGTCGTGAATGCGAAAAAAATCAGTCCTGTCGTGACCACGTACTGCCCTATGCTGGAATGCAGTCCCAGAGTGTAGGCCGAATTGGTCATGGCTGCCCCGTCAAGTCCCTGGGTGCTCCAGACACCGGTCATGACAACCACGATGCCAGTCATGGTACAGATTATGATGGAATCCAAAAAAGTTCCGGTCATGGAAATGAGTCCCTGACGGACGCACGAGTCTGTTTTGGCCGCAGCCGCAGCAATGGG
>JAQVZR010000141.1 GCA_028708105.1 Desulfoplanes sp.
GCCAAGGGCGATTGTCTGTGGTGGATTGCTGAGTTTAAGCAGATCTACAACGATCCCTTCATGTGGCCCCTGATCTACAAAGCCAACCGTGACAAAATCAACAATCCAGACCTGATCCACCCCGACCAGGTCTTCTCCATCCCCAGAAATTTCACGATGGAAGAACTCGCAGCCAGCCGGAAACAGGCAGGTGCTCCCAAGCCATACATGGCTCCCAAGGATGCCCTTCTGCCCGCCAATCTGCGAGCAGAACTCGGCTGGGGTTTCTAAAAAAATACATGTAGGATCTAAACGCCCCTGCCTTCCGGCGGGGGCGTTTTTTGTTTACCGAAGCACCACTGCGTGAACCGTATTGTTTCTTCATCCCTCATTAGAAAGAAAAAATACCGTTACGGGCGGGCGCACCAGCCGTTCAGGTACGCTACCGCCGGACCGGGATGTGCTGTCACAAGGCCTTACCCCTGCAGCATCCTTACCTTGCAACACATTCTCTCCCAGGCAGCACGCACACGCCTTTTCCAATCTCGCACTTCTCCATACGAAGAATCACCCCAATGTGTACAGGGCTCCCTTCTGGATGCGTACAAACCAATCCTCAACATGCCGGAGCAGCCATGCTGAAAAAAGGACTTCATTTTAATCCCGCAAGGGTCGACCATGAACTGGTCAACGTTGACACGCCGGAATTGTATCGCAGCATCTATCCCTACAAAAAAATCGGACGGGTACCTTTTGACGACAATTTCGTTTTGCCTCGCCTTCCCGAAGAGATGTTCATCACAGACACCACCTTCCGGGACGGCCAGCAGGCCCGCCCTCCATATACCGTCAAGCAGATAAGTGAAATCTTCGACCTGCTGCATAAACTGGGAGGACACAGCGGCCTGATCCGCCAGAGCGAATTTTTCCTCTATTCGGACAAGGACAAACGCGCTGTGGAGGCCTGCATGAAAAAGGCGTACCGGTTTCCCGAGGTCACCGCCTGGATCAGAGCCAACACCGATGATCTCAAGCTGGTCAGGGACATGGGGATCAAGGAAACAGGCATGCTTACCTCGGTCTCTGACTACCATATCCATATGAAATTGGGCAAAGACAGAAAAACGGCCATGCACGACTATGTAAAAGTCGTTGAAAAAGCTCTGGAATATGGCATCCGACCCCGTTGTCATTTCGAAGACATTACCCGAGCGGATATCTACGGGTTTTGCATCCCTTTTGCCCGTCAGCTCATGAAAATGGCCAAGGAAAGCGGTATCCCCGTCAAAATCAGACTATGCGACACCATGGGCTTTGGTGTCCCCTATCCAGGAGCAGCCCTGCCCCGCAGCGTGGGAAAAATCGTACGCGCATTTACGGATGAGGCCATGGTTCCCAGCGAATGTCTGGAATGGCACGGGCACAATGATTTTCACAAAGCACTCATCAACACGACAACAGCCTGGATCTATGGATGCTCCGGAGCCAACGGGACACTGCTTGGATTTGGAGAACGCACGGGCAATGCCCCCATTGAAGCCTTGGTCATCGAATACATCTCTCTGACCGGGGATGACGATGCTGCCGTAACAGAAACAATATCGGAAATTGGTGCCTATTTTTCCAACGAACTCGAATATCAGATTCCTCACAATTATCCCTTTGTGGGCCGTGATTTCAACACCACCAGTGCGGGCATCCATGTGGACGGCCTGCTCAAAAACGAAGAGATCTACAATATCTTTGATACCAAACAAATCCTGAACAAGCCGGTACCCATCACCATCACCGACAAATCCGGGAAGGCAGGTGTTGCCTACTGGATCAATACCTCCCTCAATCTGTCCGAAGAAAAGAAGCTGGATAAACGCCATCCTGCAGTAGGCAAAATCTACAAAAAAATCATGGATTCCTATGACCGGGGACGGACCACACGGTATTCCTATGATGAAATGCAAGCCATCGTGGCCCGGTACATGCCGGAACTTTTCTTCTCCAGTTTTGACCATCTCAAGGCCCTGGCCCAGAAAATTTCGGCTAAAATCATCACCAAGCTTGCCGAGCATCCGGATATCACCAGCCTGGAACAGAAACGGGCCGCAGCCTGCATGGCAAAATTTCTGGAACAATATCCCTTTATCCAGTATCTGTACCTCATTGATACCACGGGACATCCTATTACCTGGCAGGTTTCGCATCCTGAAGACAAGGCAAAATACCATGCCAAGCTCGGTCCTGACTATGACTTTTCCGGCCGGGCGTGGTTCATGGCTCCCATGAGCAGCGGCAAATTCTGCGCAACGGATTTTTACAAATCCTTCCTTTCGGATAAACTCTGCCTGACAGTTTCCACGTCGGTATGCGATGGGAACGACGAAATCCGGGCCATTCTGGGCGCGGATATCCGTTTTGAAGAATTGGTAAAAATCCAGCAAAGTTTGGAGCACGATGAAAAAGAACAGGAACTGGATTAGAGCCCCTCTTGCCAAGCTCATTCTCGCCATTGTTATTCTGCTGGCCCTGAGTTCAGTACTCTTCTATTATATTGAACTCAGGGGCCAGGAAAACAGAGGCTTTCTCGAAGCTCTCTGGTGGTCGGTGGTCACCATTTCCACAGTAGGCTACGGAGACATTGTTCCTCTTTCCACGGCCGGACGCATCCTTGGCGTCATGGTAATGCTTTCGGGAATAGGGCTGGTCTCCACCCTGACCGGTAATCTGGCATCCCTGCTGGTTGAACAGCATACCAAAAAACGCAAGGGGTTACTCAAGGTGAAACTTTCGGAACATGTGATCATTGTCGGTTGGAATCCCTACGGGTTCAATCTGGTGAACTCACTGGAAAAAACCGCAGCCCAACAGGCGCAGCCAGTGGTGCTGGTCAACACCCTGCCCCCGGACCAACGGGACGAGATAGAACACAAACTCGATCTCGGGGACAACGTATACTTCGTTTCCGGCAACCCGGGTAACGAGGCCGTTGCCGCCAGAACATCCCCGGACAAGGCCAGAGTGATATATATATTGTGTCCCGAAGACCTCTCACCCGCCGAAGCCGACCAGCAAAATATCTATACGGCCCTGACGCTGCACAGCCTGGCCCCCAAGGTGCCCATGTACGCCGAAGTGATGCTGTGCGAAAATCGTGAACACCTTTTGCGGGCCGGCGTAAACGAAGTCATAGCCAGAGGAGAACTGTCCGGAAACATTCTCGGTCTGATGGGTACAACCCCCGCCTTTTTCCCTTTTTTTAAACAGCTCACAGGCTCGGACACGCAGGGGCTGCTGCAATGCCGCTCCCTGAGCAAAGAAGAAAAAAAACTGGACTGGAAAACATTTCTGGCAACCGTCAGACAGCACAACGGAGCTCTTCCCCTGGCCCTGTTCAAAAAGAGCAACCAGCTGACCCTGCAGGATATTCTGGATCAGGAATCCGCTCTGGATCATTTCATTCTGGAACTCTTCTCATCCGCAGGACAGAGCACGCAGCTGGGCAAACAACAGCCCCAGGTGACCATCAATCCTCCGGACAATCAATCCTTAGGTGGATTTGATGCCGTCATGTTCCTGCAGGCCGGAGAAGCTCATGACCATTAATTGGGCAGGCATGCCTCTTTTTTCCGGACTGGGACCAGAGGATATTACCCTGGTCCAAAAGCTGTTCAAACCAGTATCCCTGGACAAAGGATGCGTTGTCATTGCCGAAAATTCCGAAGGGAACGAGATGTTCATCCTGGTCAAAGGGCGGGTGAAGGTGACCAAATCCATGCTTCTTGCAGACATCAGTATTCCCATCCCCGGCCTGGAAAATTCTCGCAAGGTCCTGGCCTGCCTGGACAGCAGCCAATTTCCCTTTTTCGGCGAAATGGCCCTGCTGGACAAGGATGTCCGATCCGCCACCGTGGAAACGACCGAAGCCTCACAATTTCTGAAAACAAACCGGGCCCGTTTTTTCGCCCTGGTCAACGAACACCCGACTGTAGGGGTACAACTTTTGAATAACCTGGGACGCCTGTTGGCCCACCATATCCGCAAAGGCAACCGGGAACAGGTCAAACTGACCACGGCCCTGGCCTTGGCCCTGAGCAGACGAGGGTGAAATGCCTCTAAGCACCTAGTTTCGTCTGACAGACTCCTGACAAAGACATTGCCTACAGAACGAAGTCGTTTCTGCACGTCATTTACGTATTGACAACACCCGGCAGAATGGTTCTTTTCCGTTATTCTGTTCCTCTCGGTTTGCTGCCCGCCCATAAAGCAGGATGAAAGCATGCGAGATCCAGACATCTTTACCCAAGGAAGGTGAATTTATGAAAAAACAACTTATTATGGTCATGGCAATCCTGTTTTTTTGTACGGCCTGCTCCGGTATAGGCGGAACCCAGCAAAACACCCAGAATCCGACCGAGCCTCCGGCCAGTCAGGCGGTCAATCCGGATGATGTGGATTCCTACTACGACTTTGACGACGTTCTGGTACCCAAAGAGATGGAAATCGACGACAAAAAATCTCTGATTTTCGAAAGCCCGAATCTCAAGGCCGGCATGATGTATTTCGAAGGCCGGGTCGATGCTGTTTCCCTGTTCGACTTCTTTGCCAACTCTATGCCCAAGGACGGCTGGCACACCACCAGTTCCTTCAAATACGGGCGCTATATCATCGGCTTTGAAAAAACCAACAAGGACTGCATCATCAGCATTTCCGACGGTTCCTTTAAAACCGGTCTGCAGATATGGGTCAACGAACGCAAGGCAGAGACAGCTGTGACCTCGGAACGCACCCTCAAAAACTAGATGATGAACATGCAGCCTGTGCACCTTTCCGTGCTCTCCGGCAAACGCGTCCACTTGGGCGTCACCGGAAGCATTGCCGCCTATAAGGCACTGGACCTGTTGCGTCTGCTTGTAAAAACCGACATGACCGCCGGGGCCACCCTTACAGGAGCAGCCGGCCGGTTTGTGACCGACCTGGCCTTTGCCTCCCTGGGAGCCGACCCGGTATACGCGCCGCTGTTTTCGGATCAGGACCTGCCCTACGCCCACCTTGAGCCCGGTCAAACAGCCCAGGCGCTGCTGATCATGCCCGCTACGGCCAACGCCATTGCCAAAATGGCCAATGGCCTGGCGGACGACATGCTTTCCTGCCAGGCGCTTTCCTTTCCCGGCCCCATTCTTGTGGCCCCGAGCATGAACCCCAAGCTGTGGAACGCCGCTGCCACCCGGGAAAACTGGGACCGGCTCATGGCCCGGGGCGTCATTCCCATTGGCCCGGACTGCGGGAACGTTGCCTGTGGAGAGACGGGGCAGGGCCGCATGGCCACGGTGGAACAGATCTATCTGGAAACGCTACGGGCGGTGGTGCCCAACGACCTGACGGGCACCAAAATTCTGATCACCCTGGGCCCCACCCGGGAATATTTCGACAAGGTCCGCTTCTGGTCCAATCCCTCATCGGGCAAAATGGGCTGGTCCATGGCCCTTTGCGCATGGATGCGCGGGGCCGAGGTAAGCGTGGTCCACGGCCCGGTGGATCTGGAATTTCCCCCCGCAATAACCACCATCCCCGTGATCTCAGCCAGGGAAATGTTCGCTGCCGCCATGGACCTGTGGCCAGCTATGGACATCGGTTGCTGTACCGCTGCTGTGGCCGATTTTGCCCCCGAACCCTATGTTGGAGGAAAACTCAAAAAAGAGACCCTGGACGGGACGTTAAATATCCGGTTTTCTCAAAACCCGGATATTTTACAAACCATGGGCCAGCGCAAGGGCTCCAGCCAGAAAC
>JAQVZR010000142.1 GCA_028708105.1 Desulfoplanes sp.
TCCAAGGGCTGACAGGTGTCCAATCCGAAGAACTGTTGGTCTTTACCGGTGATCTCTATGGTATGGCTCTAAATATTGATCGGGAATCCATCGGCGTGGTCCTCCTTGGAGACTATGACCAGCTCAAGGCCGGACAGGAAGTGGGTCGCACCCATCGTGTTGTGGATGTCCCCGTGGGCGAGGAACTCATCGGGCGGGTCCTCACCCCCACGGGACTGCCCCTGGACGGCAAAGGGGCCCTCACAACAACCACCCGACTGCCCATTGAACGTGAAGCACCTCCCATCATGCACAGAGCTCCGGTGGTCACCCCGTTAGAAACCGGCCTCAAGGTTGTCGATGCTCTCATTCCCATCGGCAGGGGGCAACGCGAACTCATCCTTGGTGACCGGCAAACCGGCAAGACAGCCATTTCCCTGGACACCATTCTCAACCAAAAAGGCAAGAATGTCCTCTGTGTGTACTGCGCCATCGGGCAACGTGCAGCTGGTACAGCCACGGTCATCCATGACCTCCAGGAACACGGGGCCATGGAGTACACCACGGTGATAGTGGTTGAGGGCGACGATCCCCCCGGGCTCCAGTTCACAGCGCCCTACGCCGCAACAACCATCGCCGAATATTTCATGGAACAGGGAAGGGATGTCCTGGTAATCTATGACGATCTGACCAGACATGCCCAAGCCTACCGGGAACTCTCCCTACTATTGGAACGCCCGCCCGGACGTGAGGCCTATCCGGGCGATATTTTTTACATCCATTCCCGGCTGCTGGAACGGTCAACTCACCTGCGCCCCGAATACGGTGGCGGGTCATTGACCGCTCTGCCGATTATCGAAACCGAAGCCCAGAACCTTTCGGCCTATATTCCCACCAATCTTATCTCCATTACGGACGGGCAGGTCTACCTCTCTCCTGATCTGTTCCAGAAAGGGGTACTCCCGGCCGTTGACGTGGGGAAATCCGTCTCCAGGGTCGGTGGCAAAACCCAGTTTCCTGCCTTCCGCTCCGTTGCGGGTCAGCTGCGGCTTTCCTATTCACAATTTGAAGAACTGGAAGCCTTTTCCCGATTCGGCACACGACTGGACGAAGCGACACGAAGCACTCTGGAACATGGTCGCCGCGTACGCGAAATATTAAAACAGCCCCAATATGAGCCCCTGAGCGCGGCGGAACAGGTAGCCGTTCTCCTGGCCGTATCAGGAAATCTCCTGGGGACGGTTCCTCTGGAAGAGATTGCTGCAGCCGAAGAGCACATCAAATCCTTTGTTGAGGACCTCCCGGAAATCGCCGACTCCATCGCCCAGGGCAAACCCTTATCCGACGAACAGCAACAAGCACTTCTGGAACGCATGGCCCAGCAACTCCGCCCCCTGCTGCCGCCCACTGCGCCCTGAGTCTATAGTTTTGTGTATGCAGTAAATCCTTTAAAGCGTACCTATCCCTTGCATGGAAGCCCTGAAAAAAAAAATCCAAAGCGCTCAAGAGCTCTTTACTCTGGTACGGACCATGAAAGCCCTGGCGGCTGTGAATATCCGGCAATATGAAACAGCCCTGAGCGCATTGCGGTATTATTTTGCCACCGTAGAAACCGGGTTACAGGCTGTTCTTCCCATGCGCCCGCGGGGCACCAAAAAAGATATACAGGCCAAACAGACCCTCGGGTACATTGTCTTTGGTTCAGATCAGGGCATGTGCGGATCTTTTAATGAACAAATCATAGAAACAGCACGTGACAGTATCGAAGAAGCCCAGAATCACGGGGACCTCGTTACCGTGATAACAGTGGGAGAACGGATGGCTTATGCCTTCGGAGATGAACTCTATCAGGCATTTCCTCTTCCTGCTCAGGTCAAGGGGATCACCACCAGTGTCCAGGAAATTTTGGCAGCCGTGGATACATGGCAACAGGAGAAAAAAACCGCCAAAATACGGATTCTCTATAATCAGCCGAGGCGTTCCACCGGTTTCCAGACAATTCTCACCCAGTTTCTCCCCATTGATGAAGACTGGTTCAATCAGGTAGCACACAAAAAATGGCCGTCAAAACAGATCCCGCTGACCACCATGGAAACGACGATACTTCTGTCCCGGTTCATCTCACAGTATCTCTTTGCCTCCCTGCACCGTATCTTTGCCGAGTCTCTGGCCGCAGAAAATGCGGGACGACTGGCTGCCATGCAGGCGGCAGAAAAAAATATCGAGGAGCTCCTGGGTGAACTGACCGGCCAGTATAACAAAGAACGCCAAAGTCAGATCACCGAAGAACTCCTCGATATCATCGCAGGATTCGACACCATCAAAAAGAATAAAATAATAACCGCATAACAGACACGCACTCCAGGAATACGTCAGTTACAGCGGAAAGCAAAAAAAGCATTACCGTCCTCACCTCGCGGCCCGGGTGTTATTGCCGCAACGTGAGATCTGCACTGGAGCCAAACAAAATCATCTCCGCCCAGGCGAAACCGAAAAGCAGGGTCTGCTCTTCATCATGTAAAATGGCCTGTTTACGGTCATCGTCCATATCCAGCCGGTCCAGCAGAGACATCCTGGCGATAAATTTCTGAAATCCATCAACATTATACAGAGCCATGGTCAGCATGCCCAATTTTACCGCAGGCACTTTTTCCGGTGCGTCCTGCTGCATGGTCATCAGACGCATGTATTTGTCATTACTCTCATTATACAATCCAAGTCCCTGATTCAGCATCCATTGAGCAGGAGTCCAGGAACTCAGCTCGGCAAATCCTTTACAATGGGCCTCTTCAACCAAAAAAAACCGCTCCTCGTGTTTGCCCCTGGTATCAATCCGTGCAGCCCTGCCCAGGGGATACGCCCGACATGCTCCTGGACGATTTTCGTACACACTGCACCCCGATTCCCGGACAAATGGACAGGAGCCTTCCCTGGTATTGAGCATACGCAAACGGAAACAAGGCATCCCCGTATCATCGGCCAGCACAAGATCCGTAAATTCTTTCAAGACATCATTGGTGGATATGCCCAGACCGACATGGAGACGGTAGATGTCATAGGGGGTCAAGACGAGATGAAGTTTACTGCAGCAGGCATTGAAACATCGCACCTGCGGATGGCAGCGGAACGTAAAGGATTCAGCGGAAGAAATCCGGGTATGGTCATTCAGGAAAGCATTGGAAGTATCGGCTATGGTCATAAAAAAAATTCTCCGCCTGAAGTATAAATATCTTCTTTCGTTGAGGATTAGTCATTATTTACGACATAAATCGGGCACGCTACGTTGCCCGTTCGGCGAAGACAAGATATATTATTTTAAAATTTTTACAAAAAATACTTGCCTTTTGTTTTTTTCGCATATAGAACCCGGTTTCACTTTTGGCGAGGTAGCTCAGGTGGTTAGAGCATGCGGCTCATATCCGCAGTGTCGGAGGTTCAAGTCCTCTTCTCGCTACCAGAAAACTAAAATCCCCCTGTTAATTCAGGGGGATTTTTTTATGCTGTCTGGAAAAACAGGAAAAATGTATAACATTTTAAAATAATACATTTTTTTATTGCTACACATACTTTTTTGTTCTATGAGAACATCTAAAGTGCAAAGTGTAACCGAGGAGGGTACGATGCAACAGGATTCAAAGAGTACAAAACTCCATGAAACCCGGGAAATCAGGTCCTATCCCCGGACAGAGCATTCCACTCCCATCCAGTTTGTCAGTGAAAATTCCTACCGTACCTATCACGCCACCATGCGTAATTACAGCAACGGTGGCATGTACATCGAATCCAAACGCCCTCTCCCCCCTGGTAAAGATATCCGGATCAGCATGTCCAGATATACGGCGAAACAGCAACAGGGCCCCGAAATATTCAGCGGATATTTCGGCAGAATTGTCTGGTGTGCACCCGTGGAAGCCGCACAATCATCCTTATTTGGTGCCGGGATAGAATATGACTACCCTGTATATTTTAACGATGCCAACGAATAGCCAGCAGGCGGCCTAATTTTTTTTAGAGAACGTCATGATTATAGGCGGATAGGATTTTATATTTTTTAGCAACCACCGCTTGCCAAAACAGAAGTTCATACTATATATAAGAGGTCTGTTCTTTGAAAGGGGGCGCACTGGTTTCGACGGGGATAGTTGAGGCCGGGGTTGCAGGTCGAGGTGCTGTGAGGTCCTCGTTAAACACGCAGCAAACACTTAATTGCCAACAACGACAATTACGCTTACGCAATGGCTGCTTAGTAGCCGTTCGTAACACTGGTAACCTTGGTTGCCACGTCTCGCCGGTAGATGCCTGATAAACCGGTTGGGGCGACATCTTATCAGGCTGGCTTGTGGTTTACGTCTTAGGAACCACAAACGAGACTTCACTCAGACTCGGTTTTGAGATGCCGGGGCAGGGGCCCGCTCAGAACCAAAATCAGAACCTGTCCTATACCTGTAGAAGCTTCGAGCTGAGTATTTTCGGACGCGGGTTCGATTCCCGCCGCCTCCACCAAAGACAATAATTTTATTTAGTTAGATGTAAAAAAGAAACCCTCTGCGGAGCCCTCCGCAGAGGGTTTCTTTTTTGATTTGCGGACCACGCATCCTCCAGCGCAACCATGATCACTCTGCACAATGCCCACCAAGAGTACCATCCGTGGTGGGCATTGCTCAAAATGACATTTTTTTCCTGTTCCAAAAAATACCACGTTTTGTTAAACCAAACCCAGTTTCAGACCCATAGTTTTGAACAGGTTATCACTGTTCAATTTTTTTTTCACCGCGAAGGGCACAAAGGAACGCGAAGGGTGAAGAATCTGGGATAGATTGAGCTTTGTTTTGTTGCTTTTCTTCGCGTTCCTTAGCGTTCTTCGCGGTGAAAAAAACTCAATCCCTCAAACTGGGTTTGGTTTAAGAACATGAAATACAACGAACGAAATATCAATGTTGCCGTTGCAAGGCCCGGAAAAAAGATCCGGGGCGGATCAGGGGTGAAGGTTTTATGGCATTCATACGCTGATCCAGAGTATGTAAAGCCTCCAGATATTCACCGGACCGATCCAGATAAAAAGCCAGGGCCCGAGAAAAATTTTTGCCCACAATCCCGTTGATGAACAACTGGCTGATCTCGCGCTGGCGCAGCAACAGTCTCTGAGATCGCACAAATATCAACCTTTCTTCGGCAGACATCGTCTGCATCAGATACTTAAGCATACTTCTGGAACGGGGCTGGTACATCCAGAAATACATAAAATCAAGGGCATGAACACTCAGCACCAGTTCAAGGTCCTTCCCCTGCGTAGAAAGAAGACACATAAACTCCTTGGGTGTCTTAAGCATCTCCAACAGATCGACCTCAGGACAGAGGACTTCCAGACAAGAATAGGTCTCAAAGAGTTGGCGTAATTTGTCCCGGTAATCCAGAAAACGCATACGCATATTATTCTCGCGATCAGCCAGGCCCTCAATAACACCCGCCACACAATCCGAAGCGGCCTTGGAGATAACGGCAGCCCATCGCTGCAAGATATCATTAACCGCTTCCAAGCCATATATGGATAAAAGTCCTCCGATCAGCGCATTAAAAACCAAGGCCAGAGGGATAGAAAGCACCGAACGAAAGAAGTTACAGAAAGCAGCGCTTTTAGGTAGGCCTCTAAAAATATTATGGCTGGAAATATACACACCATTGGCCAGGGCCATAATCGTGTAAAGCAAGAGGGGGCTGGTCGTCGTGGTGACATTAAAC
>JAQVZR010000143.1 GCA_028708105.1 Desulfoplanes sp.
TCGCCGCACCTCGGTTCTTCTTCGGCGTGCGAAGAGGACAGGGCACGGGGTTCAAGATCGTCCGTAATGGTCAGGTAGCAGCATCGCGAGTAGAGGTGATCGAAAAGCAGGATTTTTCCGGGCAGGGCATACAGGGATTCGCCGTGCTCCGGGGGAAGCTGGGGGGCCAGAGCCGGTTCGAAAATGCCGCCCATGGTGTACGCGAAATAGCCGCATATTCCCCGGGTCATGGGAGGGAGTTCGCCCAGATCTTTTGGAGGAATGATGTTCAGTTCACGGGTCAGGGCCCGGATGCCTGCAAGAAAAGGCATGCCGTGCATTGCGCTCAGCCCCGTCAGGCGGGGGTCACGCATTGTCACCTCCAGCTTGCCTTCTCTGCAGGCCAGGGTCATGCGGAAATCCCAGCCGATGAGACTGTATCGGCCCAGGCGTCCGTCCACTTCCGTACTTTCCAGGAGAATACCCGGATTGGTTCCCACCATGCGCATGTACAGGGATACCGGTGTCTGGGTATCGGCCTGCATCCATGTGCCGTGTTGTATGAGGTCTATCATGGTTGCTCCGTTTTTTTGCTTTGGGTTGAAAAATGAAAATCAAATAAAAACGCCGGATTCTCTGAAGGAGAACCCGGCGTTATGCGTTGGTGTGCTGGCGTATTTTGGCGTATTTCACATGACAGCAGGCTCTCCCCGAAAAAAGAATTCCGGCCACCACCACAGCAGACGTACGTTTGCGCATACGACATTGCCCGTCACTACTGGAGACGGAGTACTATCTTGGATGTGTGTTATGGCAAATGTGGTCATGGGGACGATTATGTGCTGTTGAGATGGTTGGTGCTGGGTAATAAAAAAGGGCCGCTGGATATCTCCGGCGGCCCTTTATGCGTTTATTTGAAATGACAACGCGATATAATCTTCAGCTCACAGGAGAGAATAGGATACACCACGCCACCACCAGAGGCTGGGAATTGAGTGCAAAGAAATAGGGGTGGTTGTGGTAAGCATGTTCGTCTGTGTCCTTTGATTGATGATGACTGATGACGCGTTGAAAATTTCGTCTAGGTGAATGTGCATGGGTTGTCAAGGCTGGTGCGCAGATATGTCTGAAATGTGGACCGAGATATGTTTGGGAACGGATTTGAATGTATTCCAGGAAAAACCCAGAAATTTATAATGTTTTTGTATCGTTGTATTTTTTAATGTCATCATGGACCATTTTCAGGCATAGTGCCACGACAGCCGCATCATCAATCTGGCCGATACCCGGGATGAAATCGGGAATCAGGTCGATGGGATTCAAGACGTAGAGCAGGGTGAAGGCAATGGCGGCGATGCTTTTGATGGGGATATCCCGGTAAGCCCCTGTGTAATAATCCCGGACCATGGCCAGGAGCAGGCGGATATCGTTGAGAAATTTTTGCAGTGGTCCTTCTTTGGAGGCCATTTTCTGGATTTTTTCAGCCTCGTCTATGACCTTGGAAAAATCTTTGTCCTTGAGTTCTTCGGCCTTGGAAAAGATGAAGTCCTTGTTGATGTTTCCAAAAATTGATTTGATGTCCATACGACACGTACTACCTTCAAAAAGGCTGATGAATGAAGGCCGGCAGATCCTTCTGGCCGGCAACTAGGCCCGATCTATACGTTTGGCTCCTTTGTGCGTCAATAAAGGATTTTCAACCTGTCCCTTAATCCCCCTGCGGCGCCGTTTTGGGGCAGGGAGGTGGCATCTGGTGACGCTTGTCATTACTCCCCGGAAACCTAACACCTAAAACCTAACACCTAACACCTAAAACCTAAAACCTAACACCTAAAACCTAAAACCTAACACCTAAAACCAAAAACCTAAAACCTAAAACCATTTTCCTCCGCAACGTAAACTGGAGGGCGTCCGCTCCTGCGGCGCCGCTTTGGGGCAGGGACGTGGCATCCGGGCACAATTGTCATTGCTCCCCGGAAACCTAAAACCTAATGATATCCGGGAGAAGGTGAGTTGCTTTTATCGGCTGTATAGCTTATTTAATACGATCAAAGTTAAGGATATTGCACCATTCCCCGGCCTTGGTAAAAGAAAAAAAAGAAAGGGAGACGGGAGACGGGAGAAAAACCTAAAACCTAACACCTAAAACCAAAAACCTAAAACCAAAAACCTAAAACCAAAAACCAAAAACCGTCCTTAAAACCGTTTCTCACCGCGGAACACACGGGAAAAAGGCAGCTTTTTTAAACCCCTTTCGCGGTTTTCGCGTGTCTAGCGGACCCAATGCTTTTCATCCAAACGTAATTATAGAACAAAGGATACAAAATTATGAAGATAACCGTTGCAGGTGCCGGATATGTGGGGCTGTCCAATGCCGTGTTACTGGCCCAGCATAATGAAGTGATTGCCCTTGATATCATTAAAGAAAAAGTTGACATGATCAATGCCGGGAAGTCTCCCATCATTGATGCGGAGATTGAGGAATATCTGGCTACGAAAGAGTTGAACCTGACGGCCACTACCGATGCCTACGAGGCCTTCAGGGAGGCCGACTATGTCATCATTTCGACCCCCACCAACTATGATGTGGAGAAGAACTATTTCAACACCCGCACGGTGGAGGCGGTCATCGCCAATGTGCTGTCCATCAATCCCGACGCCATCATGATCGTGAAATCCACCGTGCCTGTGGGCTATGTGGAAAAAGTGAAGGCCATGTTCGAGACAGAGAATATTGTCTTTTCCCCGGAATTTCTGCGGGAGGGCAAGGCTCTCTATGATAACCTCTACCCCTCGCGCATTGTCGTGGGTGAGGAATCCGACCGGGCCCGGAAGTTTGCGGATCTGCTGGTTGAAGGGGCCATCAAAAAAGACATCAATGTCCTTTTCACCAACTCCACCGAAGCTGAGGCCATCAAGCTTTTTGCTAACACCTATCTGGCCATGCGCGTGGCCTATTTCAACGAACTGGACGCCTACGCCGAGGTGCGCGGCCTGGACAGCAGGCATATTATCGACGGCGTCTGCCTGGACCCCCGCATAGGCACCCATTACAACAATCCCTCTTTTGGCTACGGCGGCTACTGCCTCCCCAAAGACACCAAACAGCTCCTGGCCAACTATGCCGATGTCCCCCAGAACATCATGACGGCCATCGTGGACGCCAACAGAACCCGTAAAGATCATATCGCCGACATGATCTTAAAACGTCATCCCAACATCGTGGGTGTCTACAGGTTAACGATGAAGATGGATTCCGATAACTTCAGGCAGTCGTCCATCCAGGGAGTCATGAAACGCATCAAGGCCAAAGGTATTGAGGTCGTGGTCTTTGAACCCGCCTTGAAGGATGATGAGTTCTATAATTCCCGGGTGATCAGGGATCTGGACGAGTTCAAAAAGATCAGCGACGTCATCGTCGCCAACCGCATGGCCGATGATATTATGGATGTGAAAGATAAGGTGTATACGAGGGATCTGTTCAGCAGGGATTAGGATGGGAGATCGCTTAAGAGTTTAATAAAAAAAGAAAAAGAAAAGAAAAAGGCGGACCCGCGAAACACGCTAAAAAAGAAAGGGAGGCGGGAGAAGGGAGAAGGGAGAAGGGAGAAGGAGAAAGGAGAAAGGAGAAAGGGAGAAGGGAGAAAAACCTAAAACGTAAAACCTAAAACGTAAAACCTAAAACGTAAAACCTAAAACGTAAAACGTAAAACCTAAAACCGTCTTTCACCTTTTTCATCTCTTTCTCCACCTATCTTGACATACATCCTCGCCCTGACTACTCGTTCAGTACTTGAACATACATCTGTCTGAAGTTTTGGATGGTACCTTGACAAAAAAATGTATCAACATCTTTTTACCCTATAGAGAATGCTATGCGTACCTTTTCAGAAATAAAAAATAAAAATGTTCCTGTGGCCATTGTCGGCCTGGGCTATGTTGGTCTTCCTTTGGCTGTGGCTTTTGCTGAGCATTTCGATGTTATTGGCTTTGATATCAATAAAGAACGCGTTGCTGAGCTTGCAACGGGTGTGGACCGGACGCTGGAAGTGGACAATGCCCGGCTGCAATCCGTTTCCATGGAGCTCACATCCGATCCTGGGGCCATCAAACGGGCCGGCGTGATTGTTGTTGCCGTGCCTACGCCCATCGACAAGAACCGCCGTCCTGATCTGAGCCCGGTCATCGGAGCATCCACCCTGGTGGGACAGCATTTGTCTAAGGATGCCATTGTGGTCTATGAATCGACGGTCTATCCCGGGGTGACTGAGGAGATCTGCGGTCCCATCCTGGAAAAGGAATCGGGCCTTGCTTGCGGGAAGGATTTTTTCCTGGGCTATTCCCCGGAACGCATCAATCCCGGCGACAAGGTGCACACCCTGCAGACCATCACCAAGATTGTTTCCGGCCAGAATCCGGAAGTGACCTCCCTTCTTGCAGCATTCTACGGCACCGTGGTACAGGCCGGCATCCATCAGGCCTCCACCATCAAGGTGGCCGAGTCGGCCAAAGTGATCGAGAACACCCAGCGGGATCTGAATATCGCCCTTATGAACGAGCTCTCCCATATCTTTGCCATGATGGGCATTGATACCCTGGAAGTGCTGGAGGCCGCAGGCACCAAGTGGAATTTTCTCCCTTTCCGTCCCGGTCTTGTGGGCGGGCACTGCATCGGCGTTGACCCCTATTATCTGACCTTCAAAGCCGAGGAACTGGGCTTTCATCCCCAGGTCATCCTTTCCGGACGCAGGATCAACGATTCCATGGGGCAGTACGTAGCCCAGACCATGGTCAAAAAGATGATCCATCAAGGCTGTGCCATCAAAGGCGCGCGTATCGGTATCCTGGGCCTGACCTTTAAAGAAAACTGCCCGGATCTGCGTAATACAAGGGTCACGGACATTATTGCCGAACTGGGCGATTTCGGCTGTGAGGTCCTGGTGCATGACGCCTACGCCGACAAGGCTGATGCGAACAAATATTATGGTATCAACCTCACGTCCCTGGACGAATTCAAAAACCTGGACGGATTGATCATCGCCGTGGCCCATGATGCGTATAAAAAGATACGCATGGAACAATTTACAGCCATGTTTGTGGCCCCGGAAAAAGCGGTCATTGGGGATATCAAAGGAATCCTTGACCGGGATATGGTGCAGGCGTCAACGGCAAAGGTCTGGCGGTTGTAAAAGTATATCAAGAAAAGGGCGGGCCCGCGAAACGGGTCTGCCCTTTAGCGTATCCATACCCATACCCATACCCATGAAGGGCACACGTGAAGGGCAGACCTGTTTAGTTGGCACAATGTCTTCCATAGTGAAGGGGATGACGGATGTGCTAAGGGAAGAACCTGCGGCGTATGGCCGGATTGAGCAAGTTTTTGAGAATTCCCTGGAATGGGAGCTTTTTGACGAGTCCGAATTGTAGTAAATTTCTTGTTATTTCGGATGGTTGATGGTGTTTTGGCTGGACTCGGTTCATTCTAAGGGCAAAAAACGGCTGTTTTTGAGCAGAAAAGATTGGAATATCATATGTTTAGCGGGGTCAGACCCGAATGGCACTTTCTACGGCAGTCAAATATGTTGGCAGTCCCGAGCATAAGGATGCCATATCGTTTGCGGGTATGCCCAAGCCAAGGGCCGATGCTTCGATCTGTGATCGTGCTTTGGGGCAGAACAGAAAAAAAGTTCAGAGATGGCTGGAAACAGCTA
>JAQVZR010000002.1 GCA_028708105.1 Desulfoplanes sp.
CAGTCGGTGAACACCAGCCCTCGGACACGTCTGCCCCCGTAAGCACCACCACGCCGCCGGAGCCCACAGACATAACGGCCCACAACACAAAAAAAATGACAACCTATGAACTAGAGATAAAGCATATTCTGGGCCGTTCCCAAGCCATAACCTGGATGCTGGACACCCGGAACAGGATATGGATCACTGGCATTCTTCCGGCACATCCCCCCGTAACCTCGGCCAAAAAACAACTCGACATGGGGATGCCCTTTATTGCTCAGCGTACACTCCCGTCCTCCGGATCAGCAACCATGTTGCTCCCTGAAAAGAGCAAGTCCATGTACGATATGATATATTTTGCGCGGGAAAAGGGGGTGGAAGAAATGTTTGCCCTGGTCAATAGATCAGGGCTTGGCCTCGAAGGGGCCAAAACGCTTATATGGCCCCCGGTCTATCTTAACATCCTGAACCTTGCCGATGGTTTTTTCCCCACAGCTGCGGGACGCAGTACTATCGGTCCTAATGAAATCAAGTCCATCCCTATGTGGGCAGTGTGGTTTGGTCTGGAATCGGTTTTAAATCCAGCGGAAGAAGAGATTACAGAAGACTGGAACATGGACAATCCCCGTCTGAAAGGACATGCTATTCTTTCAAGAACCTACCTGCATCTGATAATACATTTCGGCCAGGACTTTGCGGAAATCGATACGGTATGCGGTCCGGACGAAACAAAAAATCACATTTTTTTCCGATTCAGAGAAGAAAATACAGGTGACCATGTGCACAAAATTGCAAAAATGGTCGAGATATTGAAAGACCAGGATGTCGAACTGAACGTCCAAGGAAATATGCTAGAAGTCAGTCATCAAGGGAAGGGAGAAACCGTGATCCAGAAAAAGCTGGCCATGCTGGGGATACTCCTGGGAAGATCTGATCTGAAAAATCCGTCAACCCCATAGAACCCCGACGTCCAGTTCTTCCGTCCGCATGGTCCCCAAAGATACCTCACATCAAGCCCCCAACATACGGTTATGAAATTTTTTCGTCAGATCACACGTAACGATCTTGTATCTGCAAAAATCGGTCTTGCCCTGGGCAGTGGCGCAGCCCGGGGGCTCAGTCATATCGGCGTGCTGCAAACCCTGGCAGGTCTGGACATCCACCCGTATTGCATTGCAGGAACAAGTATCGGAGCCCTTATCGGGGCCATCTATGCAGCAGGGCGTCTGGACGACTACACCCGGCGCATCCGGCAATGGACCCGCAAAGATACCTTGAATATATTGGACCCGGTACTGCCACGTTCCGGTCTGATCGAAGGGAACAAGCTTATTGAATTCCATAAAACATTTTTGGAATATACGCTTTTTGAACAATGCCGCGTTCCGTTGGCCATGATTATGACTGATGCCCGCACCGGAGAGGAGGTGGTGGCAACAACCGGATCTCTTTGCGAAGCTTTGCGAGGGACCATTGCCGTACCCGGTTTCATTACTCCGGCTCAGTTCAACGGACGGATATTTCTGGACGGTGGCCTGGTGAATCCCCTGCCTGTGGATACCTGCAGGGCCATGGGTGCCGATCTGGTTATTGCCGTTGATGTCAATTCAAAATTTATCAAAAATAAAATCAAGGGCAGAACGCGGACAGGGCCATCCTTTTTAAACCAGAATAATTTTCTGGCATCCTGGGCCACCCGCCTGGAAGGGCACGATTTCTTTCCCAGCCAGTTCTTTAAAAAAATAGGCCGACGCCACAGAGGGGACCCGAAACCGGAAATATCTCTCTTTGAGGTCATCTCCAATACCTTTGACATTATGGAAAATGCCCTCAAGGAAAGCCGCCTGGCCAAAGACCCTCCGGATATTTTGCTGCGTCCGAATACCGAACAGATCAGTTTTCTGGATGTTCATCTGGCCAAGGAGGCCATTGCTGCAGGGGAGGAAAGTGTGGGTAAGATGATGGAAGAAATAAGAAAGAATGGGATAAAGGAAATGACCAATGATACGACCCGCCCCTTGCCCTGACCAGGGTGGGGGACCTGTTCGGTGCTGCAATCTGTGATGAGCCTAAAATATTTGCAGCATCCATACATCTTTCCATGCCCGCTGGCACAAAAAAATCCGCATAAAGGAACCCTTTGGTTCCTTTATGCGGATTTTACTTTTCCAAATATCAACGCGTCGTTAATCCTCGCGGTGGTCCTCGACCCTCTTGGCCTTGCCCTCAGACGTAGGCAAGGTGTTGTGTTCCACCAGATCAACCCGAGGGGTAATCAGAATTTCATCTTTGAGAAGACGGGCTATTTTCTGCTGTAGCCCTTTAAGAACGCGCATATCTTCTACAAAATAATCGTCCTTGACCTCCACCTTAACCCGCATCTGATCAAGATATCCTTCCCGCTCCAGAACAATGAGATAATTCTGGCCCACCTCGGGAATCTCCATGAGTACCCGCTCAATCTGCATGGGGTAGATATTGACGCCCTTGAGAATGATCATATCGTCCACCCGGCCCAGAATCCTGTCCAGACGACGATGCACACGGCCACAAGGACATTCTCCCGGCAAGAAACGAGTTAGATCTTTGGTTCGGTACCGGAGCAACGGCATGCCCTCACGGGTGAGAGTGGTGATCACAAGCTCACCGATTTCCCCGTCAGGCAGAGGTTCCTGGGTCTTGGGGTCCAAAATTTCCGCAAGATAGGCATCTTCCCATATATGCATACCATTTTGTTCGGGACACTCGAAAGCAACCCCGGGACCGTTCATTTCGGAAAGGCCGTACGAATTATAGGCCTTAATACCATAAATTTCTTCAATGCGCTGGCGAACAGCCTCGGTGTGTGGTTCTGCCCCCACAATGGCAATACGCAAATTCAAGGATTTGGGATCAATACCCAGCTTGTCGAACACCGTTGCCAAATGCAGCGCATACGAGGGAATAATATGAATAGCTGAAACATGAAAATCTTTGAGCAGTTTGATCTGCCGTTTGCTGTTTCCGGCACCGGCAGGGATGGTGCAGCAACCAAGTTTTTCAGCTCCGTAATGAATGCCCAGTCCACCGGTAAACAATCCGTACCCGGACATATTCTGAAAAACATCCTTCGGTCGGATACCCACGCAATACATACATCGCGCTACAAGATCGCCCCATGTTTCCACATCGTTTTTTGTATAAAAAATAGCCGTGGGAGAACCTGTGGTGCCCGAGGATGCATGCATCCTGTTCATCTTTTCCACGGGCAGAGCCAGCATCCCATAGGGATACTGTGTCCTCAGGATTTCCTTGGTCGTAAAGGGCAACCGCCTCACATCATCAACGGTCTGCATGTCGGCAACCTTGATCCCGGCATGATACAGCTGATCCCGGTAAAACTTGGACCGACTGGCCTGAAAAACAGTGTTTTTGAGACGGATGGCCTGAAGTTTATCCAGAGATTCTCTGTCGAGCAACTCGTTCTTATGAAACACTTCGGTATGCATGACTCCCTGTCCTCGTACTGGTTCGCGCCCGCTATTCCGGCATGGTGCCTGACGGCATTTCTTCCGAAGGGGCAATATTGGCAAGGTTTTCGAATGCCGTGTACTTATTCAAATAGGAAAGTTCAACCGTTCCCGTAGGGCCGTTACGCTGCTTGCCGATAATGATCTCAGCAATACCTTTTTTGGGATTGTCTTCGGACTTATTGTAGGCATCATCCCGGTACAAAAACACTATGACATCAGCATCCTGTTCAATGGCCCCGGACTCACGCAAGTCAGAAAGCATGGGCCGACGATTGGTCCGTTCTTCAACCTTCCGATTAAGCTGAGACAGGGCAACCACGGGAACGTGCATTTCCTTGGCTAGGGCTTTGAGCGTCCGGGATATTTCAGAAATTTCCTGTTCGCGGGAGTCAATACGATGGCTGGCCCTCATGAGCTGCAGGTAGTCCACAATAACCAACCCCAGCCCTTTTTCCGCCTTAAGACGCCTGCATCGTCCCCGTAATTCCATGGTTCCCAGAGAAGCCGTATCATCGATGTAGATAGGTGCCCGGGAAAGGACATCAGCGGACTCATAGAGCCGTTTCCAGTCTTCATCGTTCAAAAATCCGCTACGCAAATGACTCAGGTCTACTTTTCCCCAACAGCAGAGCATGCGCATCATCAGCTGCTCCATGGACATTTCCAGAGAAAAGACAGCCGTTGGCACATCATGCATAACAGCTGCACGCATGCCCATATTCAAAGCAAAAGCGGTTTTACCCATACTCGGTCTACCGGCCACAATAATTAAATCCGAAGGCTGAAGGCCTGCCGTCATTTCATCGAATTTTTGGTAATTCGTAGGAACCCCGGTAACCAGTTCCTTGCGTTCGACCCGTTTCTCAAGTTCTTCAAAAACGCTGGCCACCAGATCCTTGGTCGACCTGAAAATAGGTTTTATCTTGGCTTCAGAGATGGCAAAGATCTTTTGTTCGGACTGATCCAGAAGAGACTCTACATCCTGTGAGCCATCAAATGAAAGGGAAAGGATGTCCGTACTTGCAGTAATAAGTTCCCGACGCAAAGCTTTTTCTTTGACGATATTGGCGTGGAAAAGGGTATTTGCAGCATTGGGAACGGATTCTACCAGAGACGTCAGATAGACGGGACCGCCGATCTGATCAAGAGTGCCGTTGGATTGGAGAAATTCGGCAACAGAAAGCAGGTCAATGGGAATACTTCTGCGATACAGGTCCTGAAAGGCTGAAAAAATAATCCGGTGGATCGGGGAATAAAAATCGTCTTCAGTAAGCAGATCAACGAGGGAGTGGAAGATCGAATTACGCAAAAAAACCCCACCCAAAACAGCTTGTTCAGCTTCCATGTTCTGAGGGGGGAGTTTACGCAAAAGGTCGGCAGATGCCTTTTCCAGGCCATCCACCGACCTACTGTCGGCTATCTTCGACGAACCCGTCCTAGGCCTCTTCTGCTGCAGGCTCTTCTGATTTGGGTTCTGATGTTGCAGATTCATCAATTTCCTGTCCATGCGGTACAACCGATACGGCTAGATCCGCTTTGACATCTGGATGAAGTTTAACTTCCAAAGAATACTCGCCCAAGGCACGGAGAGGCTCATCAAGAACAATTTTCCGTCTATCCACAACGATGCCCATTGCTTCCAGTGCTTCGGCGATATTTACTACAGTAACGGAGCCGTAAAGTTTATTGCCTTCACCAACACGGACAGGGATGACCACCTTTGCAGCAGCTAGTTTATCAGCAATTTCCTGTGCTGCAAAACGGATGGCGTCCATTTGTTCCTGCAACCGCTTACGCTCGAATTCAAAAGCCTTGATATTGGCTTTAGTGGCCAGCATCGCCATTCCCTGAGGAACAAGATAATTGCGGCCATACCCGGGCTTGACATTTACAAGATCGCCAAGCCTTCCAAGATTATCAATATCTGCTCGCAAGATAAGTTTCATAAACAACTCCTAAATAGTCCGCTTCTTGACTTCACAACTATGCGTAGCAGTATAAACCAACAAGGCCATCTGACGGGATTTTTTGATCTCACGGGTCAGAACACGCTGATGCTTCGCACATGTACCGGTTATGCGGCGGGCTATAATCTTTCCGCGATCGGTTATAAAATCCTTGAGAATCTCCGGATGTTTATAATCCAAGGGAGTTTCGTTATTCTCGCAAAAACGACAAAACTTTCTACGGGGTGCAAAACGTTTTTTATAAGCCATCAGATTCGACCTCCATCTCATAATGGTCGGCAAGCTTGACGGTTAAAAACTTAAAAATACCGTCGGCAATGCGGATGTTCCGCTCGAGTTCAGCAACCGATTCACCGGGCAGTGCATATTCCAATCGGGTGTAGTATCCACGCATAACATTCTTCACGGGATAGGCTAACCCACGAATGCCCCAATCATCTACGAGGAGGACCTTGCCTCCATCGCGATCAATAATCCCGGACATGGTATCCAGGAGTTCCTGACGCGTTTCAGGACCCAACTCAGGGCTCATCAACACCAGGGTCTCGTACTTTTGCAACATAAATAAACCTCCTTGCGGTCTATTGGCCCTTCCTTGATATTCAGCGGCAGCGAATACCAGAAGAGCAAGGAAAGAGGGAGTACTATTTTTTTTGGCTGGTCATGTCAACAAATGAATTTGAAAGGAAGGCTAGATGGCGGGGATATGATATAGAACATACGATATAAGATACAAGATCTCGGGCATGCTACGTCTTGAACATATCTATAATTTTTGCCTTTGAGGCCCGGGTCGGTTACAGAAAATCCCGGCTGTCGCTTTTTATCCTCCATCATATATCTATCCTTTTTACTTTCCCACATACTCCCGCTGATTCTGCCCCAGGAGGCAAAAAACTTCGTACGGAATAGTCCCCCACCAACCGGCTAATTCTTCGGGGCTGATGGGATGTTCTCCTTCCCCGCCGAGAAGGTACACCGTATCGCCTGCGGCAACACCGGGTATATGGGTCACATCCACGGCAGTCATCTGCATACACACCCGGCCGACTATTTTAGCCCGCTGTCCGTGCACGAGCATCTCGCCCTTATTGGAAAGTCCTCGGGAATAATTATCCGCATAACCGACCGCAACAATAGCTACCCGCATATCTTCTGGTGCGTAAAAGGTCCGGCCATAGCTGATGGGCGCACCTTTGGCCAGATCGTGCACAGAAACAATGTTCGTGCGTACCTCCATGGCCGGACAGAATCCTTTGCCCTTGTCCTCCCAAGAGGTTCCGGCAAAAGGACTGCTTCCATACAGGGTGATCCCCGGTCGCTGGGCGTCAAAGGTCAATTCAGGATAGGCCTGGATAGCTGCCGAATTTGCCAGACACCTTTGAAAAACAATCCCGACCTCTTCAAGGCTGTCGCACATGGAAGAAAAAACCCGTCCCTGCTGAAGAACAAACTCCCGGCTTTCAGGTTCATCCGCCGTCGCCAGATGGGAGCACGCCAAATAAGGACGGACCCATTTGGATTTCCGGAACCAATCGCGCACCCAGGTCATATCCTTAGGGGTAAAACCTATTCTGCTCATACCGGTATCCAATGCCAGGGCAATATCCAGAGACGTTCCCTGGCGCGCCCCTTCCTCTTCAAGGAGCTCTAGCTGCTCTTTGCGGCCCACCAAAGGCATAATGTCATATTCCCACAAAGCAGGATAGTCCTCATGCCCCAGAGGCCCCAGCAGCGAAAGGATCTTTCCGGAAAAAGGAACCAGCCGCAGGGCCATACCTTCCCCCACGGTGCCGATGGCCATGGTCTGTGCCCCGCATCGGGCCAGCATGGTGGCCACGGCGCCGAGTCCATGCCCGTACGCATCCGACTTGACAACCGGAATGGGACATGGAGCCTTGGCTTTGATCAAACGAAAATTATGTTCCAAAACGGACAGATCAATCCGCGTCCGTACAAGATTATACCAGATAGTCATACCTCTGCCCGCTTTGTTTACAAGCATATGATCAATGAAACACGCACACAATCCCAGCTATTGAACGTCAAGGCGAACGTAGTACCCCTGTCGCCCCCGGGCCACAAGTAAAATCAGGCTGTTTTGCATCCGATAGTGCTTGAAAGCCTCAACAAAATCGGCATCGCTTTCCAAAGGCTGACCGGCTATTTTAAGCAGTAAATCCCCCTGCGTAAGTCCCAGACGTTCTGCCGGACTGTCAGGACGAATTTTGTTCACCCGCACTCCCTGGCGCAAACCGGAAGTCTCGACATCCAGCCCCCAGACTCCATACGCCAATACCCGGGCCCGCGCATCGGGAAACGTCCGGGGACGGACACGCAACGTTTTGGTCTTGCCGGAACGCAGAACTTCAAGGGCAATCTGTTGTCCCTGGGTAAAATTGCGGATCAGTTCCAGATACCCTTGCCTGCCAGCCACCTCGTTTCCCTCAATTTTGAGCAGGACATCTCCAGGCTGTACCCCACTCTCAGCCGCTGGAGACCCGGTATAGACATCTGTAATTAGGATACCTTGCAGCGCCTTGAGACCAAAATATCTGGCAATACGCTGATCAATATCCTGCCCCCGGAGCCCAAGCCACACGGGATCAACCCGACCATGCGTCAAAAGTTCTCTGATAACCCGCTTGGCTTTATTGATGGGTATCGCAAAACCAATACCCTGCGCTTCGGCATAGATAGCTGTGGTGATGCCGATAAGTTCTCCGACACGGTTTACAAGCGGTCCTCCGCTATTCCCCGGATTGATGGCCGCATCCGTCTGGATAAAATCAGTAAGGGTTCCGTGCCGAGTCTGGATGGTCCGGTGCATGGCCGAAATGACCCCTGTGGTGACAGTATTGCTGAAGCCATAGGGATTGCCGATGGCAATGACCGTCTCGCCGATAAGGATATCTGAAGAATCCCCCACCTTCACCTGGGGCAGGGTATCCGAGCCTTCCAGATGCAAAATAGCCAGATCGAAATCAGGGTCCGAACCCACCAGATCGGCCTTGTACTCCCTGCCGTCCAGGAATGTGGCCATGATGCTCGAAGCACCGCTGATGACATGAGCATTGGTTAGAACAAACCGCTTGGCAGCATCAATAACAACACCGGAACCAAGACTTTTCTGCTCATAGGACCTACGCTCTCCAGACCTACCAAAAAATTGTTCGAAAAGGTTCCCCCCAGGGACACCTGCAAAGGGATTGACCTGCTGCTCCACAATGGTGCTCGTATGGATATTGACCACGGCCGGCGTAATTTGCTGCACAGCACGCACAACCGGAGTCTGGCGCAATGCATTGATCTGCCCTGATGCCGACTGCGGCCCGACCCAAACCAGCAGACAAAGCACCACAAGGCCAACCGCCTGTTTCAGACCATTATCGCCCATAGCCCATACTCCGCAAACGTCGCACCCGTTCGGCGGTGGGAGGGTGGGTGCTGAAAAGGTTGGCCATGGAGGTCCCTGAAAAAGGATTGACAATAAACATATGCGCCATGGCAGGGCTGCCCTGATGCATGGGCATCCGCCTGCTGTAGGCCTCAAGTTTTTCCAGGGCATTGGCCAGGTAATTGGGATTGCCCGCCAGTCGGGCTCCGGTTTCATCGGCCAGATATTCCCTGGACCGGGAAATGGCCATCTGGATCAGGGTTGCGGCAACGGGTGCCACCAGAGCCATGACAAAGGCGAAAAGAGGACTTCCCCCCTCATCATCGTCATGACCTCCAAAACCGAACAACGTTGACCATTTGACGATATTAGCGATGATCATGATCGCCCCACCAAGGGTGGCGGCAACACTTTGGATAAGGATGTCGCGATTTTTGACATGGCCCATCTCATGAGCCAGCACCCCTTTTATTTCTTCGGGGCTAAGTGTCTGCAAAAGTCCTCGAGTTACAGCAACAACGGCATGCCGGGGATCGCGGCCCGTTGCAAAAGCATTGGGAGCATCTTCCGGAATCAGGACCACCCGGGGTTTAGGCAATCCGGCATTACGGGCCAGCTCTTCAACAATAGCATGCAGCATGGGAGCATCCGAGGATGCCAGATCCTTTGCCTTATACATGGACAACACAATCTTGTCCGAATACCAATAACTGCCCACATTCATGACCATGGCCAGAAAAAAAGCAAAAACCATTCCCGACTGCCCGCCGAGCATCCGGCCAAAAAGAACGATAATCGCCGTTAGGGCCGCAAGCAGGACCCCTGTTCTAAACTGAGAGCTCAAAATATTTCCTCCATATATTTCGTCATGGCCCAACGCTATCCCTGCTGGATCTCAATCCGTCGTCCCTGTTGCACTGTACCTTTTTTAAGTACGGTGATGGTTAAAAGCCCCTGGTGCATGACGGCTCTGACTCCGCAAGCATCTATGGCTTCGGGAAACACAAACTGCCTTGCAAAAGGACCATATGAACGTTCCAGCGCATGGTAGGCACTGCAGTTGACCTCTTTTTCCTGCCTCCGTTCCCCGTAAATCCACATCTCATTACCCAAAACCTCAATAGTTACGGCATCCTTTTCCAGTCCGGAAAATTCGACCTGAATGACATAATTTTCCGTGGTCTCATACACATCCGCAACCGGTTTAAAATGAACAGGTCTTTCACGTGCCAACAACGCGCCAGGGTTGTCATTATGGGTTTCCTCCATCATTTCAACGATTTCATCTTTCATGGCCTGGATTTCCAGCCAGGGATTACGGGTAAACTTGGCCATCAACTCTCTCCTTGTGAAAAATAACGATCCAACGTTGCTAACGCATCCGCACTACTTGAGGACACGGTTTTCCGTGGGTATGGCGTAAAAACGGGCCGGGATGTCCGTCCCTGCCTGAAACTTCGGACGATGAGCAGCTACCATGAAAATAGGGCACAACCATCCAGAAATTGATCTCCCTGGATAAAAATATGCAAAAGAAAGTACTAACCATCCCCCCCTGTGTGTCAACGGAAAGCTGCAACAATGCAAACACCCCATGGCACTTTCTGGCCCCCGCCCTCCTGCAGGGGAAGAGCCAGAATAACGGGGAAGTCAAAAATTCATACGGGATAACGAGTCGCACAAACCGCATGTCCCTTGCATTTTGGAATGATATACGGCGCAGACTCCTCCGTATATCAACACAGCCAAACGCCATAAAAACGGTTGACAAACCTAAAAAAAACACTAAGAGTAATAATTATCAATAACAAACGAGGCACTTCATGACTTCATCCACCGCGCCCACGCGTCGGCTTACCAAACAGCGAAAGATTATCTTGGAAGAACTGCGCAAGGTAACCAGTCACCCCACGGCCGACGAGATCTACGACATGGTTCGTCAAAAACTTCCCAAAATCAGCCTGGGCACGGTATACCGGAATCTCGAGGTGCTCAGCACGGACAACCTCATCCAGATTATCCGCGCCCCGGGAGGCCAGAAACGCTTTGACGGAGACACCCGCCCGCACCACCATGTGCTCTGTGTACAGTGCGGTTGCGTTGGCGATGTCTTTAACGCTCAGGACGAATCGATTGATGAAACAACCATCGTCACCGACTTCAAAATTCTCGGACATACCACGTTTTTTTACGGAATATGCCCGCAATGTGCGAAAAAAAAGATCATGAGGACCAGCAGCACACAAACCATTAAGGCAACAAACGAACATGGAGACAGGCGGACATGCCCTTAACCACCTTTTTTCTTCTCCTGTGATTATCTATTTTTTCAATCTATTGCCCAAGATACTTTTTTTTCATATAGACCATAGCTACACACCTTCACTCTAGACCCCAACATAATGGAGAACACCATGAGCTCAATCAAGGGAACACGCACTGAAAAAAATCTTCTGACCGCCTTTGCCGGCGAATCCCAGGCCAGAAACCGCTATGACTATTTTGCCAGCAAGGCCAAAGCAGAAGGCTACGTACAGATTTCTCAGATCTTTGCCGAAACCGCCCTGCAGGAAAAAGAACATGCCAAGCGTCTCTTTAAATTCATGGAAGGCGGCGATGTCGAAATCCAGGCGGCGTATCCCTGCGGCGTCATCGGAACCACCGCAGAAAATCTGCTGGCTGCCGCTGAGGGTGAACATCATGAACACGAAACCATGTATCCCGAATTTGCAGACATCGCCCAGCAAGAAGGCTTTCCTCTGATTGCAGCCGCCATGCGTTCCATTGCCGTGGCCGAAAAACAGCATGAAAAACGCTATCTCGCCCTAGCCGACAACATCAAACAGGGTCGCGTCTTCAAAAGGGACAAACCGGTGGTATGGCGTTGCATCAACTGCGGATTCATCATCGAAATGCCCGAACCACCTGCAAAATGCCCGGCCTGTGATCACGAACAAAAATACTTCGAGCTGTTGGGAGAAAACTGGTAGCCACTCCGTAGATGGAGAAAATACCTTCCACAACTCCTGCAAAAATGATATTCCCCACAAACTAACCCATGCAAAGAGGGGATTCCTTCCCCTCTCGTATAACTATGCGAGGTATATATGGCCAACCCCGAAGAGATGTACCGCTGTCAGACCGTTAATTGCGGCTATGTCTATGACCCAGACCGAGGGGACAAAAAGGGCAAGATAGCCAAAGGAACCGCCTTTGCAGACTTGCCTGAAGACTGGCGCTGTCCCATCTGCGGGGCCACAAAAAAGTCCTTCCGCCCCCTTGCAGGTCCAGGCGCTGTGGGCTAAATATAATTGACCAACGGACAATTTCACCCCCCTTACACACCCTCCAATGAAGGAGAAACGGATTATGGACAAGTATATATGCACCATTTGCGGCTATGTTTACGACCCTGCCGAGGGCGACCCCGACAACGATGTTGCACCTGGCACTTCTTTTGCCGATGTTCCCGCAGATTGGACCTGCCCTGTTTGCGGAGCTGACAAGGACGCCTTTACCGTAGAGGCATAGTCCCCACCGGAGGCTGGAAACCGGTAGATTCCCCGTGCTTTACAAACAACACGCACTACGCAAACCAGTTCGACTGGCAGTCGGCGGTCGGAGACTTTCATTATAACTCTTTCCGACCATCGGCTGCCGTTTTGTTTTTTTCTCTACACTCCAGGCGACGCTGTGTGACATCCAGAAACACCTTGTTCGCGCGGTGCTATAAAAAAAAATTTCGGAGACATATATGGCTGTCGTTCAGATAAAAAAAAATGTTTATTGGGTCGGTGCCATTGACTGGAACGACCATGATTTTCACGGCTACAGCACAGCCCCCAAAGGAACCACCTATAACGCCTATCTGGTGATCGACGACAAAATCACTCTGTTTGACACGGTAAAAGAAGAATTCAAGATGGACCTGTATCATCAGATCCGTAGTCTGGTGAAACTTGAGGACATCGACTACATCGTGGCCAATCATATGGAAC
The DNA here is from genome assembly GCA_028708105.1 of Desulfoplanes sp. Classification (GTDB taxonomy): domain Bacteria; phylum Desulfobacterota; class Desulfovibrionia; order Desulfovibrionales; family Desulfomicrobiaceae; genus Desulfoplanes. The sequence continues at coordinate 12,857 of JAQVZR010000002.1, forward strand.
CGGACCATTCAGGTGCCCTGCCCTGGATCATGGAACAGGTACAGCCCGAAAAACTCTTCTGTTCCAAAATGGGCAAAAAAGCCCTTGAAGAACAATATCATCACCCTGAATGGCCTTATGAAATTGTAGGCACCGGTGACTCTATTTCTTTAGGAAAAAAGAGCGTTCAATTCATGGAAACCCGCATGGTTCACTGGCCCGACTCCATGTTTTCCTTTATCCCCGAAGACAAGCTGCTCTTTTCCCAGGATGCCTTTGGGCAGAATCTGGCATCCGTGGAACGATTTGATGACGAGGTGGATTTTGAAGCCCTCATGAAGGAAACCAGCTTCTACTACGCCAACATTGTTCTGCCCTACTCGCCGCAGGTGCGCAAAGTATTCACGAATCTGACTAACATCGGATGGGATATCAGCATGATCGCCCCGGATCACGGTGTTGTCTGGCGGTCCCATGTGGACAAGATCATTGCGGCCTATGATGCTTACAGTAAGCAGGTCACGGGCAAAAAAGCCGTTATCGTTTATGATACGATGTGGCACAGTACGGAAAAGATGGCCAAGGCCATTGGCGAAGGATTGACCGATGAAGGAATCAGCTATGTGCTCATGCACGTGAAAGCCTTCCACCACAGTCAGGTCATGGGCGAACTGGCCAATGCTACGGGTATTATCTGCGGATCATCCACCCATAATAACGGCATACTCCCTCTGGTCGCAGATTTTCTGACCTATATGAAAGGACTGCGCCCCATGGGCCGGGTAGGAGCCGCTTTTGGTTCCTACGGCTGGAGCGGAGAATCGGTGAAGCAGATCACAGAAATCATGGAATCGGCAAACATTGAAATGGTAACCGAGGGTGCACGGGTCAAAAACCGTCCAACCCACAATGACCTGACCGGATGCCGGGAACTGGGCCGATTAGTGGGTAAAGCCATCAAAGAAAAACTGGCAACCAATGAATAATACTTCCTGCCCGGAAGATGGCCGGGCCCTGTCCGGACGCACGGTCAAAAAAATGGTCTTTGCCGTCCTTGGTGCTGAAGACTGGGAAGCACGACTCCCGGAACTTGATTCCTATCCTGAAGAAAAGGTCCTCGGACCGCTTTTTTCAGCCCTGTGCAACAGCGATCCGCTGATCAAATGGCACGCCGTGACCGCCTTTGGCCGGGTGGTCCCCTCCCTGGCCCAACGCACCATGGAGCGGGCCCGTGTGCTCATGCGCCGTTTCATCTGGAACCTGAACGATGAATCCGGCGGTATCGGCTGGGGAGCCCCCGAGGCCATGGGAGAAATCATGGCCAATGACCCCCAAATAGCCAAGGAATTCCATCCGATATTGATCCATTATATTTTTGATCGCAAAGGCAAGCCGGATAATTTTCTGGAGCACATGCCCCTCAGACGCGGTGCTTACTGGGGTATCGGACGACTGCTCCAAAATTGTCCGGAATATGCTCCCAAGGCGCTGCCCCTGCTCATCAAGCAGCTGGGGCAGGAAAAAGACCCTGAAATCATCGGCCTAGTCATCCTGGCCTTGAGATATACCAAGGACCTGAACGCCCAGAGCGCACTGACGCCTTTCAAAAACGATACCCGCGTCATCCAGATCTACCGAGACAAAAAACTGCAGGACATCACCATTGGAGAACTGACACGATATATCCCTTGAATAAAGATATATCCATCCAACACTCAGGAAAGGAGGATGCACATGTCCGAGGACAAGGAAACTGTTGCCTGCCCTTTATGCGCAACACCGAGTGAAATCTCCACCAACGGCTCATGGTACTGGATACAATGTCCCGTATGCGGCTATCTGAGCAAAAAATACGATTCCAAAGAAAAGCTCAAAAAAGCCCTGAATCCCGCCTACGGAAAATAAGTCAACATACGTCAAATACCTCATAAACAAAGCCCCCTTCCTGATATTCTGATATCAGGAAGGGGGCTTTGCTTATGTATTTTGCTTGTCTCTGACCGGAGGGCGACCAGTCAGTCGCCCCTACTCGGCCATCAAAAGATGCTATTTCATCTCTTCCTTTGAAATCAGCCGCGCATTCCGGAACATTCCCGTCATATTCGGATGATGACCCTCATCTGACATAGGCTGGGTATGACACACCCCGCAATGTCTATTAGAGCCGATGGGCAGACTATTTCCCTGATACTGCAGTGGAGGGATATTATCTCTATTCTTGCCGTAGATATTGGTGGCCGGGTAATTGGCATGGGTGGAACCATGGCAGGCCTCACACCGGACGCCCATATCATCCGTACGCACCCGGAAAAGTTCTGCCACTCCTGCGGTCCAGGTATTGAATCCGGAAACATCTCTGGCTACAGGTTTTTCAAATGCTACATGGCAATTGAGACAGTCCGGCTCATTCACCCAGGCATCTCTGGGGTTGATAGCCTCCTTGGAAGCCACCACCCGGGAATCGAGTCCCTGCATCAGTTTTTCTGCCGAAACAATCCCCCGGTTCTTTTCATATTTAAGCAGACTGAGGGCATGGTCTTCCAGGGTCCCATGACATTTGATACAGGTCAGCCCCACGCCGGTATGCACACCACGCAAACACCCGGTTGAACCGGTATTTTTGGCGGGATGACAGCGATAACAGACGTTCTCATCCCGACCGGTCAAATAATTGGCATGCCAGCCATGGATGGCCGCAGGAAAACTGATCACCCCTTCTTTCCCCTTGGCTCCCAGGACAGGATCTCTGTGACAGCTCTGGCACAGCCACGGCTTGCCCGCTCTGGCATCGGCCAGCAAGGTGGTCTTGTTGATCCTATCGTGCACAGCCAGAACATCGGCCGAAGTTTCACCAGTGAATCCGGCTACTCCTGCCACCCGCCAGGTCCCGCCATGACAGTTTTTACATCCCATTTCCGTGGAGGTGGGCGCAACACAGCGGGTGGTGGCTAAAACCTTGCCGGTGGCTGAATCTTTGGCCGTCACCGTAAACAGAGGATAGGGATTGAAAGAACCATCGTCAGGATACGGCACCACGGGTACCAGAGAGGCCTCAAAGGCCTCTCCCCCTGGGGTAGGTTTCATGATCCCCATAACCTTGTTTCCTGAGACGCCAACATTCACGGGCAACGGTTTTTCCAGTTCGAAAAGAGACTGGGCATGATCCCAGAACGTCACCTGTCCAGCCGGATTTTCAAACCCTGATTCCACAGCGTAGGTGATTTCTACACCGCTGGTGATAATCTCGGGACCATCACCCCGCTTGATAAGCTGGGCAATGAGGTCGTTGGCCGGCGGGAGCAAAATCCAAAACGGATCACTGTCGGAGATGCAATGCATCCCCAGATTATTCCAGGCCAGGAGCACGTAGTCATCGTTTTCCTTTTTCGGGACAACTGCGGGAAGATTCTGCGGCGTCTGGGCCGGACCGTCCTCAAGATGGGTGTTGCCCGAGTGCAGATCATCCACAATATACCTGGCCAAGGCCCAGCGCTCGTTCACCGTGCCCACAAAAGGAGGCATGTAGCGCACCAGTTTCCCCTGCCCGTTAAGCTCAGAATCCATACCGAACACACTGAATTTTAAGGTCTTAGGCAGGATATCGTTCAAGGGACCACCGATGGAATGGCAGGAGGCACATTCAAGCTGAAAAATCTCCCGACCGGCATCCACTTCGTTTTCCTTGGTAACGGCTTTGTTTGTAACCCATTTGGCGGTCCTGAGCACGCCCCTGGCGTTGATCGCAGCCGTCTGAGAAGGGAGAATGGAGTTGGAATACATATAGCCATTGATGATATACGGTTTACGGGCGGCCTCCCGGGAAAACTCAAAGCACCCCATATAACACAGCCCGATAACCAGCAGTACATACGCGGTGGGTTTGGTCACCGCAGCAGGCATCTTGAAGGCCATAAACAAGCCGCCAAGCATGATAACTGCCCCGAGGACCAGAAAACTGGGGACAAAAAAACCGAGTTTCTGGATCTTGAACATGACCATCTCATAGGCATACGGGGGAAAGCTATGCACATACCACCATCCGGCGGCCAGAACAAACACAAAAGGGAGAGCCGTCCACAAAGAACAGGAACGGACCATGGACAACCGGGCCGTGGCATCCGGTATCCGGATAGCCGTCACAAAGCCAAAAAGCCCGGCAAAGGTAAAAGCCAAAAAGGTTCTCAACGTCACCGAGGGCCAAAACACAGGGTTAAAAAAGCCGTCCCAAAAATTCCCCGTCTCCAGCCATTTGCCCGGAGCAAGCATGAAATCGATGATCCCGGTGATAAAAAACAGAGAAAGCCAGGCAAAAATAAAATACAGCCAGCCCACGATCATGTGATCTCTGCGGGCCATGCGGGCAAAGGCATAAAAATAGACCAGCAACGCTATGATTTCACCTAAAAAACAGACCCATTCCGTGGCCCATCCAAAGACAAAGGTATGGATCAGCATGGATGTCGCCTGGGGACTTATAAGGGCAATGGAAAACCAGATTCCCACCCCGGTCAGTCCTCCAAAAACCATGCTCAAAAGAAGAAAAAACAAGGTGTGTTTTTGAAGATACGCAAGAATAGCCGGAGAATCCTCCCGCACAGCCTTGTGCTCCGTAAGGACAAGGAAAAGCCCACCCCCTACGGCAAAATGGGCCACATACACGTGCACAACGGCAATAAAGGCGATCCAGAATCCACCAGCCAGGGTTGTTAGTTGCCAGATGGGATATTCCATGGTTAGGCCCCCTTATTGGCACGGAGATAAAGTTTGAGCATATAAACCACCAGAACTAGGCCGACACCCAGAACGATGCCAAAGAGCCAGAGGGGGCCATACTGGGGATGGAGTTCCAGATTGGACGGATGGAAATAGGGAGCAAGATATTCCATCCGGAGCATGGCCCGCATCACGGCCATAAGGAATACCGTGGCCACCGTAGCCCCTACGGCAAGAACAACCCGTCTGGTAAATCCGGCATACAAGGCCACGAGACTCACGGCCAGCGAGCCAAGAAAAACCGCTGTTTCCATGACATTATTCCCCATGAAAGCCAGCAGGACATCCCGTTTGAGGGAAAGCAAAAACCAGGTCCCAATGACAAACTGAGCCAAGGTGGCATGCGTGAACCAGCGCAGTCCTGAAGTGAGAAGCGCCTCCCCGTCGTTGCCATTCCTGATTTTACCATAGCCAAGAAAAGCGATAAAAAGACCGCCCACAGCCAGGGCTGCCAACACAAAATGCAGATATCGAGGAATAAGTGTCGGGTCCGACAGATTCAGCAGAGTCCCTTGAGCATTTCCAAAATAGGCCGTCCATGTCGCAGGCACGATCATCATGGTCATGGCATTGCTAAAGATAAAAGACACGCAGAACAAAAGGGCCACGGAAAGTCCAAGAATCAAACCACGTCTGCCTTCCAGAGCCCTGTATTTGAAATCATAGATATACAGAAGGTAATAGGCCAAAATGACCAGAAGGATGACCGAAAGCCAGAACACGGCCATAAGGATGGTGCTGGTGTACAAAAAATGACCATACAAAACCTGGATAAAGAGCAGAGGAGCCACCCCCAGATTCACAGTCAGAGCAAGAAGGGTGGGAAGTCTGGCTGAAAGCTCTTCGGGTACGGGAGATACGCCGCCCCTTTTTTGGGCACGCAAGGATAAAAGAGCAATGATACTGCCACCAAACATAACATTCATAAAAAGGAGATGGGCCACAAAAGTTACCAGGTCCAGACCTTCAAACCACATCCAAGGGACAGAAATGGGGTCAGTTGCGGGAATCAATTGTGTGGGGTCCATGCACGCACTTCCTGTTGGGAGGTTGAAAAAAAAGATGAGTGTTACCTAGTGTATTAACCGAGATTATTCAAGAAAAATGGAAAATATTCTGAGTTTGATACCGTAGTTACACCAAGAGGACTCGTTCGGCGACAGCCCATAGGCATAAGGCTCACAATCTTCTATGTGGTACAGAGTATAGTCGGACCGTCGTTCATCGTCGCGAAGCATGGAAAGATATAGAAGAAAAAACGTCAAGAAGGACAGGCGCGACATGCGGCCCATGGAAGGGAAATCAGCCCTGTTTATACCCAAAAAGCCACCTGTCAGATTTTTCCTACGCATTCTGGTCAACGAGGAACCTGTCGATCAGCCGACACGTCCCCTTTTCATACCATAGCAATTCTGCGGAGGCTGTGATCTGCACGCTGGCACCAAAGTATGCCATCCACAAAGCACTTCTCACCCGACATCGTCCTCATCATCCGCATGTCTGAGCCTCTTATCCTCGATCCAGAACTCCTCGTCCACAAACCGGGCCCAGAAACAACAGGAAAGCTGGATGCCCACGGCAAAGAAAATAGCCACAATACCCAGGAGAACATCATAATAAGCAGGCGCCGTCAGGCCGATACGCATGAGTGTTGTGCTCACAGCCAGACCAATATTGCGGAATATGCTCGGAAAAAAAAAGAAATACTGCTGGGCGATGAGAACGATAAAGATATCGGCAAAAACAAGGGCCGTATAGCTGGTGGCAAAAAAATTTATCAGGGCATTCCCCTGAATAAGGGCAACCATATTGACAATACCTATACCCAGAAAAATGACCAGCAAAACCAGGGCCAGAAATTTTTTGGTGGACACAAATCCCACGAGAAAGGAGCGGTCGTGAAATCGCTGCAGGGGCCGCTTGAACTTGAAATACACGCCCAGAAGCAAAAAAATAATCAACGCCCCGAATCCATTGGCAATGATCCGCGTGACCGGCCCGATATGATCGGCAAGAGTAAGCGTTCCGGAAAAATGCACCAGCTCATTGAACGCATGACGCAGGAGAATAAGGCAAAAGATTTCAAACTGCTTGCCGACGGCTCTGGCAAAAGATCGGGGCAGCACAAAAACCATTTCCACGATTTCGACCACAAGGACCAGAGTGAAAACAATGTGGACGGCCTGGAACAGATTGGAGGGAATATGCGGAGCAAGAAACGCCGGCAGGAAAGTAAACCGATTAGCCTGGATGACAATGAGTAACAAAATAAAAATAAGGGCCAGGCTCCGACCGAACCAGACATGCATGGCGTCAAAATATCCATGGCAGCGATCAAAGATCAATGCAACACATCTCAAGAAGTCCTGCATACGATCTCCTGCTGTTTGCCATGTTGCTGCCGCTTTGCGGGTTCAAACCGGGTTCCCTGGCCCTTAACATACTACATTTGCGAGAGGGTCAAGCTTCTGCGGGTATTCTATTTGGGATGACACTGGCCACAGGCAGTGGGGCCTGTAGTTTTGCCAGCAGCTTTGAGATCTTTATGACAGCCCTTATAACATTTGTTATGGAAAGCGGTCTCAAAATACTTGACGTCCTTCTTGTCTTTGCCCTTTGCATCTACGATATCGTGACAGCCTGAATCAGTACATTTTTTAATCGGTGATTTGCCATCCCAGGTGTGATGACATTCCTGACACTTGAGTTCACCATGCTTGGCATGGGAAAAAGTAACGGGGTTCTTTTTGGTCGTGGCACCTTGAGGAGCCGTGATCATCATGTCCGCTGCAGGTGCTTCAACAGCAAAAGCACTGGGCACGGCGAACACACAGATCATGGCAGCACAGAACAGGCTGGCCAGTAAAGACTTCTTCATACGGATAACCTCCAACGCATCAATAGAAATATGTGAATAAACGCTACGTTTACAGCGTAGTACAACTCCTCTCGCAAAAAAATGATCGTCTACGCTCCTTTGCGTGCATTAATCTTCACGAAGAAAAATGGCAAGTGCAGGATTTCACTATTTCAAATTGGCATTCACAAAATCCCAATTGACCAGTTTATCCAGAAACGCAGCCAGATACGAAGGACGCATGTTCTGATAATCCAAATAATAGGCATGCTCCCATACATCAGCGGTCAAAAGCGGCGTATATCCATGCGCCAGGGGGGTATCCGCGTTTAAGGTTTTCATAATTTTGATAGCTTCACCATCCTGGACCAGCCAGGCCCAGCCGCTTCCAAACTGGGTCACGCCAGCGGTCTTGAAAGCCTCGGCAAATTTCTCATAGGACCCGAATGTTTTGTTGATTTTTTCCGCAATAAGTCCGGTGGGGGCACCGCCACCGCCGGGTTTCATGCACTTCCAATAGAACGAATGGTTGAATGCCTGGGCCGTGTTATTGAAGATACCGGCCTTGTCAGCATCCCCTGCGGTCTTGGCGATGATGGTTTCCATATCCATATTCTCAAGATCAGTCCCCTTGATCAACTTATTGGCGTTGGTCACATAAGCATTATGGTGTTTGCCGTGATGAAATTCCAACGTACGTGCACTGATAACCGGCTCCAGAGCATTCTTGGCATAGGGCAATTCCGGAAGCATGATAGCCATACTGATTTCCTCCTGATTGAAATGATGACAAAAAAAAATACCAAAATGAAAGATAGTTAGTATTCCCATAAAAACAAGAAAAAAAGCAAGGGATAATCAAATAAAATTCGATCCTGCCCCGATGATGCTGCAATATAAAATCCAGGCAATTGACAACGCATTGAAAATCCATAAAACAGTAAGATCATGTCCCTGTATATCCCAGGACCCCACCATCAATGAGGAGGAACAGCCATGAAAAAATTCGAATGCCCCTGTGGGTACATTTATGACCCTGACATTGGCGATCCCGCCAACGGCATCGCTGCAGGTACCCCGTTTGAAGATGTCCCCGAAGACTGGGTATGCCCGAAATGCGGCGCGGAAAAAGAATTCTTCGAGGAAATGGAGTAAAACCATCTCCTCCCATCCTTACCAATTGGGGGAACCTTCGGGTTCCCCCAATTTTTTTATTTGGCCGAAGGCAAACGTCCTTCCATGCCATGGAGATAAAATTTATTAATAATAATTCTTGATATCAACAAGATGTTTTTTTATTGTCCAACACAGACATTCTTTCCGAAAACTTTTTTTTACCTGGTACAGACAGCAATAGTTTGGTACACATTTCCGGATTGTTACGCACACCACAGGTCAACCCATACAAATCCATAGGAGGATTCCATGGACAAAACAGTTCTCTTTGCATTTAACGGTGATCCCATGTGTTTCATTCACGTTCTCCTCAATGCACTCGATCTCAAAAACAAAGGTCATGAAACAGGCATTGTGATGGAAGGAGCGGCCGTCAAACTCGTTCCGGAACTGGCCAAAGCCGAGCATCCCTTGCACACACTTTACCTGAAGGCCAAGGATGCTGGCCTTTTTTATGGCGCATGTCAGGCATGCTCGGCCAAGCTTAACGTTCTCAAAGGAGTCAAGGCAGAGGGGATGACCATGCTCGCGGACATGAACGGTCACCCCAGCATGGCCGGATACATGGCCAAGGGATATACAGTCATAACCTTCTAAAATCACAGGTAGGGAGAATACTCATGACAGCTCTCTGGAAGAATACCGTCTACCTGTATGTGAACGGTTTCCGGTCCATGGTTCTCGGCCGTCAGCTATGGACAATCATCCTGTTTAAAATCGTGATCATCTTTGGCGTGATCAAGATTTTTTTCTTTCCTGATGTACTGACGACCACCTACGCAACGGATCAGGAGCGGGCCGCGCACGTCTTGTCCGCACTCACCCAAACGAATCCGGAACGTCCGTTCCCCCCTGACCTCAACGTGTCAGGGGGGAATACCTTGTCCACCACCTCTAACCCATAAGGGGATCGCCGTGCTCGAACAGATTGATTGGAGTCAGGTCAACTGGGCCAGAGCCCAATTCGCCCTCACCGCCATGTTTCACTGGATCTTTGTTCCACTCACCCTGGGACTTTCCTTCCTACTGGCCTTTTTTGAATCTCTGTACGTCAAAACGGGGAATAAACAATGGAAACGGATCACCAAATTCTGGATGGGATTGTTTGCCGTCAACTTTACCATCGGTATTGCCACGGGTCTGATTCTGGAATTTGAATTCGGGACCAACTGGGCCAATTATTCATGGATGGTCGGAGATATCTTCGGCGCACCATTGGCCGCCGAAGGCATTTTTGCTTTTTTTATCGAGGCCACATTTTTTGCGGTCATGTTTTTCGGCTGGAACCGCGTATCCACAAAATTTCATCTGTTTTCGACATGGATGGTGGCCATTGGTTCCAACCTCTCGGCTCTATGGATTCTGGTGGCCAACGGCTGGATGCAATACCCAGTAGGTATGGCCTTCAATGCGGACACGGCCCGGTTCGAGATGCAAAATTTTTGGGAAATCCTTTTCTCGCCCACGGCCATAGGAAAATTCACCCATACCACCAGCTCGGGATTCCTCCTTGGTTCTCTCTTTGTCCTCTGCATTTCCTCTTGGTTCCTGCTCAAAAAAAGGCATCTGGACATGGCCAAAAAAAGTATTGTCGTGGCCTCGGTCTTTGGTCTTCTTGCTTCAATATTTGTGATCTTTACCGGAGATGAAGCCGCCTACACCAGTGCTCGGGTCCAGCCCATGAAACTGGCGGCCATGGAAGGTCTCTATAAGGGAGAAACCAATGCCGGTCTGATCATG
>JAQVZR010000144.1 GCA_028708105.1 Desulfoplanes sp.
GTTGACCTTTACGTATACATGCGGATTCGTTGACGAGCATTCTGACGCCCATGGAAACAAGGGCCTCCGTCATTTCAATACAATCGTGGTTGCCAAGTACAGCCAAAATTCCATCTTTTGCCCGGATTGCTTTGGTCACCAGATCCAGCCTGGTCAGAGAATCTTTGTAGCTTCCGTGGGTGGCCATACGGTAGTCTCCGCCTAGGAGACATAAATCTACAGGTATCTCGGGCAGCAGGGTGATCAGCCGCTCAGAAAGACCGGGTAAACCATCCAAGTGCAGATCACTCATGAACAGGATGCGGTACCCCTCAAATTCCCGAGGAAGATTTGCAATCACGAGACTAAGATTTTTTTGTCGGAAACAGAGGGCGTTGGCAACGCCTCGGTCATAGAGTCCCAGACATTTGAACAGAGATTGGATGAGCAGATGATAATAGATGGCGTCTTCAAAATGGAGAAAGCTGCTCAAAAATTTTGATTGGATATGGCAGGATGCATATTCCTTGGCCATGAGCCAAGGTTTGAGGGGTCGGGGATAGCAGGAGTATTTGGATGTGACCTTGTGGATACTTTTTTTGTACAGCAACGAACCAATATAGGCTCCAATGGAAAAAAGGACCAAAAGCACCAGCGTGGTATTCCACGAAAGGGGTAGCTGGTGCTTGAGCAGCAAAAGGGGAAACAGCCCTTCAACTCCCTGATCAAGTCCCGGAATGTCCTTGCCGCTATGATATCCCCTCCGTCGCTTGACAAAACTGGAACACAGGTCGCCAAGCATGCTCAGGACACCGCATGCACATCCGATCCAGAGAGAAAATCCGCATACAAAGCCGACAAGTATGCCTGTTGCTATTCCTACAGCGATGCCTCTGATCGTCTTATGCGCACCAAAAACGGGGTTACCGTCCTGCATGCGTTTTCCAAAATCGAGAGGGTGGGCCCATTTTTCTTCGAGAAAAAAAGCTGTTAGGGGAGGGGCAAAGTTTATCAGCCAGAGCAGAAAGAGGATTTTGAGGTTTAGGATCATCGTCGTTGGCGTTCCTGATTGAGCGTGCGGGTGAACATAAATATCATTTTCTAACGGTTTTCAGCATGTGTGACAATAGATAACCTTTCGGATTTTTAAAGATGTTCTTTTCTTTGTCCCAAGGGTGATGTACGTACTTTGAAAATAATTGAACAGGTACTACGCTTTGGTACGAAGTTCAGAACCACATAAGGAGTATTTTATGGCCGCAAATGACGTACACGCACAGGTGGAAGCTTTCTTGGCGGATTGGCAGGAAAGTGAGGCCCAACCCAAAAAAGCATTTATGCGTTTAAGGGATTATCTGCTCGGCCTGGACGGATGTATCCTGGAATTCAACGCCCGTCCCGGCGTGACCTATTCCCTGCGAGCCAAGCATCCGGCCCAGAGTAAAAGGCCCCTTTTTGTTATGGTAGACGTTATTGATGATGATCCTTCACAGCGTTGGATTTCGGTATGTTCGTATGCATGCATGGTTACTGATCCTGATGAAACCGGAGACTACGCCCCCGAAGGCTTGTTCGGGGAAGATGCCTGCTGTTTTGATGTCGACGGCTATGAGGAAGATGTCTTGAACTATGTAGAGGCCCGTATTGGCGAAGCCTTTGCTGCTGCCAAGAAGGAATGACTTTTTTTGTCTTGTGTTTTCATGCCCGGTCCGTAAACATATTCGGCCCGGGCATTTTTTATGGTCTTTGTAAGGAGTACGCATATGCCAGGTTTAACGGATTGGATTTCAGTCATGCAGGATGACCTGCAACGCAGTGGGCGGTTGCGGAAAATTCCCGCTGTCGATTATGGCGCGGACCTGATGGCCGAGGTTCAGGGAAAGAAAGTCCTCAATCTGGCCTCCAATAATTATCTGGGCCTTTCCGGACACCCGGAGATGAAGGCCGCATCCATCAAAGCCATTGAGACCTACGGGACTTCCAGCGGAGCCTCGCGTTTGGTGAGTGGAAATTTTTCTTTGTACGGGGAACTGGAATCATCCCTGGCGTCTCTGAAAAAGCAGGAGAAATCCCTGGTTCTCGGATCTGGCTATGCGGCCAATCTTGCCCTTTGTGGTACCTTTGCGGATCGCCGGACCGTGGTTTTTTCCGACCGTCTGAACCATGCATCCATTGTGGACGGAATCATCCTTTCCCGGGCTCGTCAGGTGCGTTACCGCCATAATGACATGGACCATCTGGCCCATTGTCTCGAAAAATATCGGGATCATCCCCGCAAACTGCTTATAACCGATTCGGTCTTCAGCATGGATGGGGATAGGGCAGATCTGATGTCCATTGTCAGGTTATGCAAAGACCATAGTGTACCCATGGCTGTTGATGAGGCTCATGCCACAGGAATTCTGGGGAACGGCCGGGGATTGGCCTGTGAACTAGGAGTGGAGAAAGAGATTGATCTGCACATGGGTACCTTGAGCAAAGGGCTTGGTTCCCATGGAGGTTTTATCGCTGGAGATCATCGGCTTATTGCCATGATTGCTAATCGGGGCCGTTCATTTATTTTTTCTACAGCTCTGCCCCCGGCGGTTATTGGTGCCGGCCTGTGCGGTGTTCAGTTGGTGCGCGCCCATCCGCAATGGGGGCGGGATCTGCTGCGACATTCCGAGGCCTTCAGACAGTGGCTGCTGTCTTCCGGTTTTACGATCGGGCCGTCCACGACCCAAATTATTCCGGTGATTTTAGGGGACAACAATGCGGTCCTTGCCGCACGGGACAGCCTGCTGGCAAACGGGATACTGGTCTCAGCCATCAGGCCGCCCACGGTTCCCGAGGGAACGGCAAGACTCCGGTTGGCCCTGCGTTCGGATCTTGGCCGGCGGGACATGGAGCACTTGCGATCTGCGTTTACGGTCCTGCGTCAGGAGATGGGATGAACATTACAGGCGGCGATATCTTTGTGTCTGGCTGGGCAGGGTATGGATTTCTTTTTCCCCGTCTGGTCGCTGCAACCCGTTTCCTGGTTCCTTTTTCTCCATGGCAGGAAGAGGATGTACTGGAAATGTTAGGAAATACCCAAGGCGGCGGTACTCTGTTTGCCTGGTCTACTGGTGCGCATATGGTGCTCAACGGGGGAGACCGGATTTTGGAACGTTTTTCCCGCGTCGTGCTTATCGCGCCGTTTTTGGATTTTACCCGTTGCCTGCCGCCCCGTATTATTGAGGCCATGCGTTCACGAATTGAGGAGGAATGGATACCCGCGATCACGGAATTTTATACCAATTGCGGTCTGCCTGCCCTTCCTGCAGGGGCACTGGACAACGTCGTTCCCGGTGAATTGATCCACGGTCTGGACTACCTGCTCCATTCTGTCATCACTGTTAAAGGGCCGCTTGCATGCGCTGCGCGGGTGCAGATTATCCACGGCATGCGGGATATAGTTGTTCCTGTGCGGGCGATCCGGGCCGTCAGGGACATGCTTCCAGGGGCCTCCCTTGTCCGCCCTGATTGCGGACATTGTGTCAGCGAAAATCACCTTTTCCCTTTTTTCTCATGAAATTACAGATACGAAATGCTTTTAACCGAGCCAGTGCTTCGTATGAGCAGTCTGCGCTAGTCCAAAAAAAGGTGGCCGGGCTTTGTGCGGATCTGGTTCCACGAGGAAACTATCCTCGTGTGGTGGAGATAGGAGCCGGCGCGGGATTTTTAGCTGTCGCCCTTTTACCCAGAATCCAGACCGAAGAATATGTGGCCTTAGATATAGCCGAGCAGATGGTCCAAAAAGAAATCTTCAGAACACATCCGGCTTTGATTCCCATAGTAGGCGATGGAGAGAAGCTGCCCTTTAGTGGGCCTTGTGTGGATTTGCTGGTGAGCTCTTCAGCCATGCAGTGGTACCTGGAGCCTGATATCTCCATCCCCAACAACGTAAGCCTGCTGCGTCCGGGTGGCCGATTTGTATGGGCTCTCTTCGTCCGAGGCACTCTGGCTGAATTAGCGGATGTGAGTGCCCGCACAGGGTTCGGTTCGGTCTTTCCCTTGCAAGAGAAGGAATTGTATGAGCGGATCTTAGAGCATATTCCCGGGATCAGTTTTACGCTCCACACCCGTTCCCTGACTTTGTGGTACGATTCAGTGGCGGATTTTCTGCGTGCCCATAGGGAGACTGGAGCTCGTTATTCCGCAGGAAGAGGCCGAGTGGGACGGAGGGCGTATATGGAATTTTGCAGGGTGTATGAAGCAGTGTATGGTCGCCAGGGGCGGGTGCCGGCCAGTTATGAGACGGTGTTTATTGAAGGCTGGAAAAGGTAAGTCGGCAGTACGCAGTGCACAGGGAAGACCTTGGATACGTCAAAAAGCTGTCTCCTGTCTCCCGTTTTTCCTGCTTCCCGCCTCCATTTTCCTATTTTCCTGTCCCCCGGACTTCCAACCCCAGATTTTTGAGTAATTCCAGATCCTGTTCCAGGGTTCTGCCTTTGCGGGTGAGATAATTGCCGGTCATGATACCGCTGGCTCCGGCTTGAAATACCATGGAATGGAGTTCCCGTACGTTGGCCATCCGGCCGCCGCAGATAATGAGCTCTTTGGCAGGCAAGACAAATCTGAACAAGGCGATCAGTTTCAGACAGCGTAGCGGGGTGAGCCCTTGCGCACCCTCCAGCGGAGTGCCCGGGACGGGGATAAGAAAATTCATGGGCACGGCATCTACGTTCAAATCCCTGAGAGCCAGGGCCATTTCCAGGGCTTGCTCGTCTGTTTCTCCCAGGCCGAAGATTCCGCCTGAACATACGCTCAGTCCGGCTTCTTGGGCTGCCTTGACGGTGGCAATACGTTCTTCATAGCTGTGGGTGGTACAGATGGAGGGGAACAGACTGGCTGCAGTTTCCAGATTATGATGATACCGGGTCATCCCAGCTTTTCTGAGGGTTGTCAGATCTTCCCGGTCAAGGATGCCCAGGGAGGCGCACATTCCCAGATCCCTGTTTTGCAGATCTCCCATGGCTTCGGCTATCCGGGGGATTTCTTTTTTGGGCAGCCTTCGGCCCGAGGTGACCAGTGCGTAGCGGTTGATGGGCGACCGGGCGGCCCTGTCACCTGGGCTGACAAGTTCTTCCCGGGGCAGTAGAGGATAGATGGGCGCATCTCCCTGGTAATGGGCCGATTGGGCGCAGTACGCACAGTCCTCGGAGCATTTTCCTGACTTGGCATTGCAGATGGTGCACAGGTGGACCTTGTTCTGAAAGAAATGTCTGCGGATCAGATCCGTGCCAGCAAAGAGGACAGGGGTCTCATTTTCCGGAACCCGGACTATTTCATCCAATTCTTCTCTGTGCAGTGGATGGTCGGTTAGGGCTTTCTCAGCCAGTTGGATAGCACGTTGTATATGCATGTATGAAAGGGGTTATGCGTTGAAATGGCGGAAAAAATATTTTTTGACAGTTGCTGGTCCCAGACAAGGATAGTCTGGGATTTGGGCCAGGACAGGGACCTGGCCAAAGTGCTCAATGGCCGCAGCGTGTTCGTTATTTATTCCCCGGTTCAAGACGACACCAGCCATCGGAATATGCCGGGACCGCAGAGCTTCCAGGGAAAGTAGTACCTGGTTGATGGTTCCCAGCCGATTGGATGCCACCAGAACCACGGGAAGAGCCAGAC
>JAQVZR010000145.1 GCA_028708105.1 Desulfoplanes sp.
AATCGGAGCCAGAATACTTTTCATCTTGTCGTCCTGCATGCCCCTATTCACGGTCATATAGATGACATCCACTTTGGGAGCCAAAGTGGTTATTCCCTTCACAAGCCGTTCATAGGCCAGATTCAACTCCTTGATATCAAGGACATCCTTATAGGCCACCACCTCGAAGCCTTCTTCGCGGGCCACCTTTTCCACATCGTCCACGGCCGCATAGGCACGCCCCACCGGTGTATCCTCATAGATGAGTCCCAACCGCTTGAATCCGATGACATCATGGAACAGACGCACCTGCCGCTCGTATCTGGTAGGATCAATCTGGGCATGGAGGTGATCAAAGCCCGAATCCGCAACACTCTTGATAATCCCTGCCTGCAGAGGATTACTCGTCGAGAGGACAATTGTGGGCACATGATGGCGGTCATTGGCCAGATCCTGACCGGCCCAGGTGCCCATGGCCAGCATGAGATCAATATCCCTGGCCCCGTTCAAGCGAGAAAGGACCGACTTCCGCGTCTGCTTCCGAGCATTCGCATTCCATCCCGAGGTATAGTAGCCATCTTTAAGGAAACGAATATATTTGCTCTGAGCATGATCAGCCAGATAGTCCCAGAGGGCCTTGGTTTCGTTGGGGTCCCTGGTCGGAGGGAGGACCAGGGGTTCCATCCACCCAAGTTTGCCCAGAGCGGCAACAGTGCCACGCAGCGTCCGCTGATAATCGACATAAGGCCCACCTTCCATATATCCGATACGGAAAAGAGACACGCCCTTCTGAGCTATAGGCCGGGCACTGAAATGATCATCCCGGGCGGCCAGAGCCAGGGAACAGGATACCAGAAGATAGAACAGACACCAGCATGGTATTTTTTTCATAAAATTTTTTTTGCTCCCCATATTGCAGAGTGGTAGCGTTGTACGCTAAGGAATTCTCTTCAGACTACCTGAAATAATTATTAAATCAAAACAAAGAGATGTACAGCAAAACATCCCATCTTCCTGAGGAGCATTGAAGTGAAAGTTGCCGTCATCGCCGGGACCCGTTTTGACACGGCACGGGGTTGTTCCATGCTGGAACACTCCGGTATCCTCTGCTATCCCATTCCCATAGCTGACACGCCTAAAGAGCAGAACCAGCGTCAATATGCCGACGCTGGGGGACTGCAAACAAAGATAGAATCCATTGCCATAATTACATGATCGCGGGTTTAAAACAGCAATGATCTTTTGTAATTCTCTGACAACCACTCTGGATATGAAACGCCTCAAAAAGCTGACTCCGCTGCACATCGTGAGCCCCCTGGATGTGTACGAAGGTATTGCCCGAAAGTTGAAGAGCATCTATGTCATCGCAGCCAACGGCCCTACCCTTTCAAGTATTGAAGCCTTCATGCTTACCCGAAATGCCACCATGAAAGTCACGGGATTCTCCAGTCTTGAATTTGTACAACTGATTGAAAAAGAAACCGATCCCGTAAAAATATTTGACCAATTTCCTTTTGCGAACATCCTTGAGAACGCTCACCAGCTGAAAGCTCAGGCAGTCATCCTGGGCTGTACCCATTTAAGCCGCATACGGCCCCAAATCAAAGAACACAGCCTCCTGCCGGTTATTGACACCGGAACAATGATGACGCAGCTCGTCCAAGCATCACTGCATGCATAATCGTTCCAGAACCTCGGTGATATATCTCATTTTTTGCCCATCCATCAAAAAACCGCTGAAAACTTCACGTGGATACGCATGAAGTTCCCGACGGTCTAAGTACTACCTAAAGGTATCTGAGCTCTTGTTGTCCGCGGCCCTGTCGATCACCCCTCTTTGAGCGCCACAAAACTACTTAACGTGCCTATACACATGAGCACCGCGAGCATCCCCAGCATTTCCCGAAAAGAAAGAAACTGGATCTGAACCCAGAGAGGAGGAAAATTAAGCATATCCTGAAGTCCCAGATGTACAAGCCCCAGCAGTCCCAGAGCCAGCAACCCGCCCAGCAGTCCCTGGGCCGCGCCGCCAATGATTAAAGGCATACGCACATACAACCTGCTGGCACCCACCAAACGCAGGATTTCGATCTCATCCCGGCGCTGGAACAGGGCCAATTTGATAGTATTGCCCACCACCAGCCCGACCACCAGAACCAAAAAACAAATCACTGGCCAGAACCCTTTTTTGCTGAACTGCATCCAAGAATGAAGGACATCAATACGCAGGGGATTATAATGCACCTTGGAGACGCCGGAAAAAGATTCCAAACGAACAAGTATTGTCCGGGCCCATTCCTTCTGGTCCTCTCGGGGAAGCATGAAAGTCAACAGCGCCGTTGCCGGCAACGGACTGTCTTTTTTGAATTCCTTCAGATCCACCTGACCGTCAAAGGCCTGGGCCAGAACATCCAGAGCTGCATCAGGGGTAAACGTGCGCAGAGATGTAAGGCGCGACAATCCATTCATGGCCTGCCAGGCATCATGAACAGCCTCCAAAGATGCATCCCGATCCCAGTAAACCTGGAACTGCACCTCAGCCTGACGCCGGAGAATCTGATCTTCCAGCGTGTTGACAAACATAAGAAACATGCCCGCCAGAAAGGTGACCAGGCTCACGGCGGCCAGAGTCAGACAAAGCGCCCACGGAGTACGGAAGATGTCTCGGCAACCTTGAGCAAACAGACCTAAAAACTGGAACACGTTTCTTCTCCCTAAAAATATGCATGGTTACTGATTGGATTCAGGATAACAAAAACAGCGGTCAATTGATCACCCATACGGCGCATTCTCCCGGACAACCGTAGCCCCATCACGCAGATAAAGAATATTTGCATGGGGAGTGTTGGCCAGAATTTCCCGATTATGGGTTGCAAACACAATAGTGGTGCCATGTTTGTTGAATTGGTGAAACACATGCATCAACCGTTGTCCCAGTTCATGGTCCAAATTCCCCGTGGGTTCGTCCGCCAGAATAATTTTAGGTTTAATCACCACGGAACGGGCAATAGCCACCCGCTGCTGTTCTCCGCCCGAGAGTTCCTGACACGGGCATTGGGCCTTTGTATCCAGTTCAAGGCTGCGAAGAACAGCCCGGACACGGTGCTGGATAACCTGTTTTTTCATCCCCTGCACATACAAAGGCAAGGCCACATTATCAAAAACAGTGCGACCGGCCAGAACTTTAAAATCCTGAAAGACCACCCCGATCTGCCTGCGCAGATAGTGCAGACGTCCGGCCTTGAGTTTGCCAAGATCCACGCCAGCCACTTCAGCACGACCCCGCTGAACCGGAAGGCTGCCATGCAAAACTCGCATCAGTGTTGTCTTGCCCGCACCAGAAGGACCGACCAAAAAAAGAAAATCTCCCGGGGCCAGAGAGAACGAGACATCTTTGAGCGCCCAATGGTTGCCAAAAGAATATGAAAGGGATTGTACATGGATCATAGGGGACATTCCAAACGCAACAAGGTTGTGCACGCGGGATTAAAAACAGGAAAACGCCCGCAGCGAGGTATGTGCCCTGTGTACTCAAAACACGGGAATGATGCAACGCGGGCGGGCCTGGGAACGCCTGCCTGCCCCTCCAGAAAAAAACAGGAACAAAAAATATGACCCCATAAAAAAACGGCCGGGAAAGTTTCTCCCCGACCGTTGCCATACAAAATATATTTCAAATCCCGTGCTAAACCAAACCCAGTTTCAGACCCATAGTTTTCGAACAGGTTATCACTGTTCAATTCTTTTTTCACCGCGAAGGGCACGAAGGAACGCGAAGGGTGAAGAATCTGGGATAGATTGAGCTTTATTTTGTTGCTTTTCTTCGTGTTCCTTAGCGTTCTTCGCGGTGAAAAAAACTCAATCCCTCAAACGTGGTTTGGTTTAGCTCCGCATTATGGTCTGATCCCTGTCCGGACCCACGGAAACAAGAGAAACTGGCACACCCAGCAGGGCTTCAATACGCAGAACATATGTCTTTGCCGCCTCGGGAAGATCTTCCCAGGTTCTGCAGACACTGATATTTTCCTTCCAGCCGGGCAGGATTTCATACACCGGAGTGACCTCGGCCAGACTGTTTTCTTCCTGAGGGGGATAGAGAACCTGTTGGTCACGATAGATATATGCGGTACAAATTTTCAGTTCCTCAAGACCATCCAAAACATCCAGTTTGGTCAATGCAATACCTGTGGGGCCGTTAAGACGCACAGACTCTCTGAGGATGACCACGTCCAGCCAACCACAGCGACGAGGACGACCAGTTGTTGCACCGTATTCACTCCCATTGTTCTGCAAAAAAGTACCGGTGACATCATCCAGTTCCACAGGGAAGGGACCACTGCCCACCCGGGTGGTATACGCCTTGACCACGGCGACAATCCTGTCCAGCATGGCGCAGGAACATCCGCTTCCAGCGGCTGCATTGCTGGCCACTGTATTGGAAGAGGTCACAAAAGGGTAGGTCCCATGATCTATGTCCAGATGAGTCCCCTGGGCCCCTTCGAAGAGAACAGACTTGCCCGCTTTGACACCATCCTGGATTGCGGCGGAAACATCTCCCAGATAGGCTGCCGTACGCTGTGCAAAGGGCCATATCTGTTCCAGGACTTCTTCCGGATCAAGGGGGGGCAGACCATAGAGTTTTTCAAACAGCACATTTTTTTCCTGCAAGGCCTTGATAATCTTGGTTCTGACCAGCTCTTTATTGGTCAGATCTCCAGCCCGGACACCAATCCGCGCGGCCTTATCTTCATAGCATGGTCCAATGCCACGTCCGGTGGTACCGATTTTGTCTTTCCCGGACTTTATGGCTTCTCTAGCGGCATCCAGAAGCTTATGGTAGGGCATAATGACGTGTGCTTTCTTGCTCACCACCAAATGCTCCGGGCCGATTACACGACCATGCGCCAGGAAATCATCAATTTCCTGACAGAACACTTCAGGATCAAGCACCACACCGTTACCGATAAAGCACTGTTTTTCCTCATGCAGAATGCCCGAGGGAATGAGATGAAGGATACACTTCGTGTCGCCCACGACCAGGGTGTGACCGGCGTTGTTACCACCCTGAAAGCGAACAATAAGGTCTGCTTCCCGAGTCAGAAGGTCGACAATTTTGCCCTTGCCTTCATCACCCCATTGGGCTCCCATAACCACTGTATTCGACATGTTCCATTTCTCCTTAAAAGAATCACTGTCATCTCAACCGATGGCAAATGGCTTTAAGCAATAAAAAAGGGCCGGACCAAAGTCAACAAACAACATGCGATGACAACAAACCTAAAATAATTCTGCAATGCAGCGTTTTCTCCTTGATACCCCTTGCACGCTCCGCCGCCCTCCGGGGACATTGCCACCTTGCCAAACAACAACAGGTCCCTTACATAGAGGGTCTATCTATGACGACATCCAAAATTCTAAAAATTCATATTCTTTTTCTTGTTCTGCTCCAGCTCCTGCTCACAGGCCTGCTATTCAGACCCGATAGCAATCTGACAGCATTCCGTGTTGCATATCTGCCGGGCGAAATAATCATCGCGCGCCTGTCTCCATACGGCCCGGGCTTTGATAACGAACTGGTCCGTCTCTTTTGTACGCGCCACAAGTTTACCCCCGTATGGCAGCCCGTACACACCGTCC
>JAQVZR010000146.1 GCA_028708105.1 Desulfoplanes sp.
CCAAGGCGGTTATGGCCTCGCACATGGATTCTCGGGCATAGGCAGGCAGGCAGGGTGACAGGTCGCACAGGGTGACACCGGGGGTGTAGGTGGGTTCCACCGTGCCCAGGGCTGTGGACGGTATGCCTTGCAGGAAATCTCCCACCAGCTGGGCCGGGGCATGAAAATTTTCTCCCCCCAGGACAAAGGCCTGTCGTTCCCATTGCCGCTGGAAGGCGACACCGGCCAGGGGATCATCTCCCTGAAGATCGGACGTCTGGATACCCACCAGCAGGGCTGCGTTGGCGTTGGTACCCGCCCGGGCCCGCAGACTCATGCCGTTGGTGACCACGAGGCCTGGTTCGCTGGCTGCGGCAATGACCTCGCCGCCGGGACACATGCAGAAGGTGTACACCGAACGGCCGTTCTTGCAATGATGTACCAGATTGTAGGGGGCAGGACCAAGTTTGGGATGGTCGGCATGGACGCCGTTTAGGGCCTGATCTACGAGCTTTTGCGGATGTTCGATACGGCAGCCGATGGAAAAGGGCTTCTGTTCCATGGCCACGCCGCTGCCTTTAAGCAGGGCAAAGGTGTCTCGGGCAGAGTGGCCGATGGCAACAATGGCGTAACGGGTTTCGATTTCTTCGCCGTCATTAATAATCAGGCCCCGCAACATGTTCTTTTCAATGTGTATCCCGGTCACTTTGCTCTGGAAACGGACCTCGCCGCCCAGGGCGATGATGGATTTTCTGATCTTCTGGACGATGGAAACCAGCAGATCCGTGCCCATGTGGGGGTGGCTGTCGTACAGGATATCTTCGGGGGCACCGGCGGCCACGAATTCTTCGAGTACCTTGCGGCAACGGTTCCCGTGGTCTTTGATGCCCGTGTTCAGTTTGCCGTCGGAAAAGGTTCCGGCGCCGCCTTCTCCAAATTGGACATTGCTTTCCGGGTCCAGGATGCCGGTTTTCCAGAAATAATCGACGTTTGTGCTCCGCTCCTGTGCCTCCCGGCCGCGATCCAGAAGCAGGGGGCGGTAGCCGCTCTGGGCCAGGATGAGGGCGGCAAAGAGTCCGCACGGCCCGGCACCGATAATGACCGGCCGTGGAGTGTCCCCTCTGGGGGCAGGCGATGGCGGAGTATAGTGCATATCGGGAGCTGTCCTGTACCGACTTGCATCCAGGATGGCCGTTTCCGGGGCCAGTTCCAGATCAAGGGTATAGACAAAAAAAAGAGCACTGCGTTTGCGGGCGTCGATGGATTGCCTGCGCACATGCACGGCCATGATCTTTGTCTGGTCAATGCCCAGGTGTTCGGCGGCCGCCTGGTGTAAATCCCGTGTTGTGTGATCAATGGGTACTTTTATCTGGGTGATACGTATCATGGTCATGGCGTACTGTCCTGGCGAGTATTCGCTGCAAGAGGAAATCTGTTTTATATCCCGGACCGGAGATGTCCTGTCGGCTTAAAGAAGGAAAAACAGGTAATATATAAATGGGTGGCCGAACTTTTTTTCAAGGTCAAGTATATTTCCCTGTTATTGGGAGTCGAGAAGGAGATACTGCTGGATATATCGTTGTTTTTGTGCCATGGGTGAAGGTGTCGGAGACTCTTGTACCGTTGACGGCTGCTGAATGTCCGTCGGAACACGTGACGGAACAACGGGGTACTGCCGGAGATCTCTCTGTAGCTTCAGGAATGACGATCTTCGTATAAAATCAGACGCGCATCTGCAAGGAAAAGGAGGTATCGTTATGAAGGACAGCGATCGTAAACCCACGACCAATGACGCGGGAATCCCCGTATCCAGTGACGAGTTTTCCCTGACCGTCGGACCCGACGGCCCCATTCTGCTTCAGGATCACTATCTTGTCGAGCAGATGGCCAACTTCAATAGGGAGATGATTCCTGACCGTCAGCCCCATGCCAAGGGTTCAGGAGCCTTCGGACATTTCGAGGTGACCAGTGACGTCAGCAGGTACACCAGGGCGGCCGTCTTCCAACCCGCCACCAAGACCGATGTGCTGGCCCGGTTTTCCACGGTGGCCGGAGAGAGCGGCAGTCCGGACACCTGGCGGGACGTACGCGGATTTGCTCTCAAATTTTACACCACCGAAGGGAATTACGACATGGTGGGGAACAACACCCCGGTGTTTTTCATCCGTGATCCCATGAAATTTCAGGATTTTATTCATTCCCAGAAACGTCGTGCGGACAGCGGGCTGCGTGACAACGACATGCAGTGGGACTTCTGGACCCTGTGTCCTGAGTCCGCCCATCAGGTGACCATTCTGATGGGGGATCGCGGCATCCCCAAAAGCTATCGACATATGAACGGCTATACGAGCCATGCCTATATGTGGATCAACGCACAAGGGAAACGTTTCTGGGTCAAGTACCATTTCAAGACCGACCAGGGTATCAAATTCCTTACCCAGGAAGAGGGCGATCGCATCGCCGGCACGGACGCCGATTACCACCGCCGTGATCTTGCTGCTGCCATAGGCCGTGGTGAATATCCGAGTTGGACGCTCAAAGTTCAGGTTATGCCGTATGACGAAGCCGCAACCTATCGTTACAATCCCTTTGACCTGACCAAGATCTGGCCGCACTCGGACTACCCGCTCCACGAAGTGGGACGGTTGACGCTCACCCGCAACCCCGAAGATTTCCACACCGAAATCGAGCAGGCCGCCTTTGAGCCGAATAATCTCGTACCGGGCATCGGTCCCAGTCCGGACAGAATGCTCCTGGCCCGGCTTATTTCCTATTCCGATGCCCACCGGGCGCGTCTGGGCGTCAATTACAAACAGATCCCGGTCAATCGGCCCAAATCTTCCGTGCACAGTTACAGCAAGGGAGGGGCCATGCGCATGGTGAACGTCTCTGATCCGGTGTACAAGCCGAATTCCAAGGGAGGCCCCAAAGCCGATGCCGTGCGGTATCCCGAACAGGCGGTATGGAGTGCCGACGGCAAATTCATGCGTACCGCGTACACCCTGCACCGGGATGATGACGATTTCGGCCAGGCCGGGACCCTGGTGCGTGAAGTGATGGATGACGGTCAACGTGACCGGCTGGTGTCCAATGTGGTCGGGCATCTTAAGGGAGGCGTGACCGAACCTGTCCTTGCTCGGGCCATCGAATACTGGCGCAGTATTGATAAAGAGATCGGGGATCGTATAGCCGAGGGCGTGAAAGGATCATAATCACCTCCTTATCAATGAACGGGATGCCCCTACGTGCCTTTTTCTGCCACTTGACCCGAGTTCTGATTTACCATAAACAACGTTCTAGCGACTCCAAAACCACTTGATTGAAACAAAGGGTTATCAGGAAAAACTGATAACCTTTTTTTGTGGGAGCATTCATCTGTCATTGACCGGCGTCGCAATCGTTACAATCCATCTATCCCACGATGCATCGATCCCCGTAATCTCCTCTTGGTATTGATCTTTTTCGTCCAGTCACACCCCTTTCCCGGGCAAGCGGAATCTCTGGTTTATCAGGACAGTGTACTTTAGGAGATGTCTCCCTTCAGGGACATGACATCCATATTTTCTTTTCCCCACCGGCAGGCAGGAAAATGGAACAACTCGCCGGAAAGGATATTATATACATATGTTTACCCAACAAAAAACCGCAGCACACAGTTTTCGTCCCACTTCCCGTACCACTACCCTGCACCCCGTAAAATCTCGGCCTGTGCATGCCTCTGTTGCGTCTCCGGCGGTACAGCTTGAAGGCGTGTTCAATGCGCTTATCCCGGAATTGCAGCGTGCCGTGGCCGACGAAGGATACCGTTCCCCCACCCCTATTCAGGAACAGTCTATTCCCTTCCTGCTCCAGGGCCGGGATATGATTGGCTGTGCCCAGACAGGTACGGGCAAGACCGCAGCCTTTGGTCTTCCTATTCTGCAGCATCTTTTTCAGAATCAAAAAAATCTGGCTCCAGGTAAACCCCGGGTACTCGTGCTGGCACCTACCAGAGAGCTTGCCGCGCAGATTGATGAAAGTATTGCCAGCTATAGCAAATATATGCGGATCAATCACACGGTCATTTTTGGCGGTGTGGGTCAGAACCCCCAGGTCAATGCCTTGCGGCGGGGACTGGATATTCTGGTGGCCACGCCGGGACGTCTTTTGGATCTCATGAACCAGAGGCACGTTTCCCTGGACCGTGTTGAAATTTTTGTTCTGGATGAGGCAGACCGCATGCTTGATATGGGTTTTTTGCCGGATATCCGTAAGGTTATTGCCAAGCTGCCTGCCCGTAAGCAGACCCTGTTTTTTTCCGCAACTATGGAAAAAGCGATCATGGGTCTGGCCGGTTCTCTGGTCAACGACCCCGTGCATGTGGCCATTGCTCCGGAAAAACCGGCTGTAGAACGTATTGTTCAAAAACTGTATTTTGTGGATAAAAATTCCAAACCTGCACTCCTGAAGATGCTCATGAGCGACCAAAATCTGAAGAAGGTTATTGTTTTTACCCAGATGAAGCATGTGGCCAATAGAGTTGTGGAATATCTGGCCGCATCCGGGGTGAGTGCTGCAGCCATCCACGGCAATAAGAGTCAGAATGCCAGGACCCAGGCCTTGAATGCTTATAAAAAAGGCAAGGTGCGCGTGCTGGTAGCCACGGATATTGCGGCCCGGGGTATTGATGTCGACGGAGTGACCCACGTGATCAATTACGATCTTCCCACTGAGGCCGAGACCTATGTGCATCGTATTGGACGTACGGCCCGAGCCGGTGCCGAAGGTATAGCTCTTTCTTTTTGTAGTGCACCTGAGCGTGACTATCTGCGCAGTATCGAGAAACTGTTACGTACATCGGTCCCTGTAGATATGGATCAGCCCTACCATTCCGAGGAAGCCCGCAATGCAACCGGAGCTGCTGCACGTCCTTTGCCTAAAATGCGTCAGGGACAACAACGGCGTTCCAGTGCCCCCAAGGGCGGCGGAAGATTTGCGCGTTCATCCTCCTCTTCCACCTATTCCAGAGAAGGAAATCGTTCGGCAGGGCGGGGTCGACGGGCCTAACCGCTTTAGCGATGATCTCAGCATAAAGAAAGGCTGTCGGAGGAATTCCGGCAGCCTTTCTCTTTTTGCAGAACAAACGCGTGGTTGGGGCAAATTGATTGGAAAGTCTCTTAGTCCTCAGACTCCTGTATCCCGATGTCTGTAAAGCTGAATGTGCGTACATCAAATAGACCTTCGTCGGTCAGTTTGAGTTCGGGAATAACGGGCAGGGCCAGAAAACTGAGGGTCATGAAGGGGTGGATGTCTCTGCTCACGTGCAAATGTTCATGGGCCCTGGTCAGCAGGGTTTCAAGGCCCTTGGCAACTTCTTCCACGGGACGGTCGCTCATGAGTCCGGCAATGGGCAGGGGCAGGTCACCGATAATTTTGCCGTGATGAACCATAGCGATGCCGCCTGCGATGGTTTGCAGGTGGCGGATGGCCATGAGCATGTCCGGGTCATTATCGCCAGCCACGACTACATTATGGGAATCGTGGGCCACTGTGGTGGCAATGGCGCCTCCCGTGATACCGTATCCTTCGAGAATACCCACGCTTATGCTGCCGGTGCCGTGATGCCGTTCGATGACCGCA
>JAQVZR010000147.1 GCA_028708105.1 Desulfoplanes sp.
TTGAAGGGTTCAGCCCCACTTGCCACTGGCCACTCGTCACTAGCTACGCCCGTGGTTGGCTTTATCGGTGCCGGGGGCTATACGGGGCAGGTTTTGTTGCCGGCGGTTGTGAAGAATAAAGGTATTGGGTTGAAGAGTATATCCTCCGGGGCCGGGGGGTCCGGGACACATCGGGGGAGGAAGTTTGGATTTGAAACGTCCACCACTGATACCGAAGGGTTGCTTGCAGATTCTGAAATCAATACCGTCTTCATTACTACCCGGCATAATTCTCATTATCGTTTTATCATGGACGCCTTAAAGGCAGGCAAGCACGTATTCGTGGAAAAACCCCTCTGCCTGACCACTGACGAGCTGGATTCAATAGTCGAAACATACTCCAACCTAAAACCTAAAACCTGCAACCTAAAACCGTCCATCATGCTCGGTTTCAACCGCCGTTTCTCCCCGTTGATCCAGGAAATGAAGCAAAAGCTCGGTTCCATGATCGGGCCCAAATCCATGGTCATGACCGTGAATGCCGGTGAGATTCCTTTGGATCACTGGACCCAGGACCCGAAAGTGGGTGGGGGAAGAGTGATCGGCGAGGCGTGCCATTTTATCGACCTGCTCCGTTACCTGGCGGATTCTCCCATTGTTTCTTATGATAAAACCGTTATGGATTCCAAGGCTGGGGACACGCTTAGTATCAATCTGACGTTTGAGGATGGTTCCATTGGAACGGTTCACTATTTTGCCAACGGTTCCAAGATGTTCCCCAAAGAACGGGTGGAGGTCTTCTGTGACGGCAAGATCATGCAGATGGATAACTTCCGGGCCTTGAAAGGCTTTGGATTCCCTAAAAAGGGGTTCAAGAACATGCGGTTGTGGAGACAGGACAAGGGACAGAGTGGAGAAGTGAAGGCGTTCTTTGATGCGATACGAGACGGGGGAGAGAGTCCTATTCCGTTTGAGGAGATCGTTGAGGTTATGCGGGTGACGTTGGATCTGGCGTAAAAGACAAAAGAAAATCTACCGCCCGTTCGCAGGCTCACTAGAGACGCAGAGGCACAGAGAAAAGCTTTCTTAAAAAAGTTCTCTCTTTTCGTCCTTCCTCCGCATCTCTGCGTCTCTAGCGAAGCGGGCGGTAGATTTGTTTTTCCTAAAACCTAAAACTTAAAACGTAAAACCGGTTTTATCTATGAAAATACTTTCCGTAGTCGGCGCACGCCCCAATTTTATGAAGATTGCCCCGTTTATTAGAGCGATTGCAGATCACAATTGCCTTGGCGGGGATCAGATAGAACATGTCCTTGTCCATACCGGCCAGCATTATGATGATTCCATGTCCAAGGCTTTTTTTAAGGCATTGGATATCCCCGATGCGGATATCAATCTTGGAATCGGATCGGGCTCCCACGCTGAACAGGTCGGCAAGACCATGATTGCCTTTGAAAAAGTGGTCCGCAAGGAAAAGCCGGACTGGGTGGTTGTTGTCGGTGACGTAAACGCCACCTGTGCCTGTTCCATTACTGCCAAAAAAGAGCATGTGAAATGTGCCCATATCGAAGCTGGGCTCCGGTCCCGAGATATGGACATGCCTGAAGAGATTAATCGGCTGGTTACAGACCGGTTGTCCGATCTGCTCTTAACGCCGGATAGGTTATCCAGCGAAAATCTGCGTCAGGAAGGGGTGGCTGAAAAACGGATCAGGTTTGTGGGCAATATCATGATTGATACGCTGGAAGCACAGAGGGCAAAAGCTGAAAAGCTCAATCCGTGTGATATCGTCAATAATGCATTACTCGAGGGCCAGGGGGTATTGACTGAAAAGCAGTCTGCTGCAATCCACGCGGGCCAGGTGGCGGTGATGACTATGCATCGGCCTTCCAATGTGGATGACAAGGCTATTTTGAGCGGGATTATGGATTTTCTGATGAACGAAGTGGCTGCGGATATGCCGCTCGTTTGGGCTGTGCATCCCCGGACCGTGAAACAAATGCAGACTTTTGGTTTGTGGGATAAGGCCCTTGCTCTTCAAAATTTTTTACTCCTCCAGCCCCTCGGCTACCATGATCTCCTGCGTCTCAATATGTCTGCCCGGGTTATGCTTACGGACAGTGGCGGACTTCAGGAAGAATGCTGCGTTCTCGGCACTCCATGTTTGACGCTTAGGTGGAACACGGAACGGCCCGTTACATTGCGCGAACATGGCGGGGCCAGTGTCCTGGTGGGAAATAACGTGGAAAAAATCCGGGCGGAATATCGGGTAGCATTGGCCATGGACAGGCAACCCCTGCGGCCGGAATTATGGGATGGAAATACGGCCGGAAGAATCGTTGAGGCTTTGCTCCGGGCATCTTGCTGACAGCCAGGAGACCCGTTGATGCACCAGGAACCAGCACTATGAGTGAAAAGAACGTGAAGAGCGGCATATTCGATAAACTTTCAAAATATTTTCACACGCTTCGATACTTGAAATCCGGACAGATCATTGGTCGTCTGCGATCTGGATTCCGTCATCCAAAAATTGATGTGAAACCGGCTCCCTGCCTGCGCAGATCTTCCGGTTCCTGGTGTGCCCCTGCGCGCCGGGTGCCTTCCATGATTGGCAGCAATGTGTTTTGTTTTTTGAACGAAAGTCGGGAGCTGCGTGGACCTCAGGATTGGAATGCTCCGGATATTGAAAAGTTATGGCTTTATAATCTTCATTATTTTGACGACTTGAATGCTGCCCATGCCCATGAACGGAACCCATGGCATACGGCGTTGATTGCTCGCTGGATTGCTGAGAATCCTCCCGGCCTGGGGAATGGCTGGGAGCCGTATCCCTCATCCCTTCGTATCGTGAACTGGATCAAATGGTTTCTCGAAAAAGCGGAGGTCAAAGATCGGATGTCAGAAGGCAGCAGGGACAACGACCTCGGCGTCCAAAAGACTGGAGGACAGAGATCAGAGAGCAGAGATCCGAAAAATCTGACCTTCGACCTCCGCTTTTTGACTTCGGATTCTCGGTCTCTCCTCGAAAGTCTTGCTGTTCAGGTTCGCTACCTCTCCTGCAACCTCGAGTACCACCTGCTGGGCAATCATCTCTTTGCCAATGCCAAGGCACTGGTCTTTGCCGGGGCATTTTTTCAGGGGCCGGAAGCCGAGGGGTGGATGCAAGCCGGCATGGACATCCTGGCCAGGGAAATTCCAGAACAGATTCTATCTGATGGCGGGCAGTTTGAGCGTTCCCCCATGTACCATTCCATTGCATTGGAAGATATGTGTGATCTGATCAATCTTTTTCGAACCTATCCGGAAAGTATACCGCATACTCGGAAAGAGTTTGTCCGTACGTGGCCTGCCATTGCGGAAAAAATGCTGGATTGGATGAAGGTCATGTGCCATCCGGATGGCGAGATAGCTCTCTTTAATGACGCAGCCCATAAGATTGCACCGTCCCCTGCAGAGATTGCGATGTATTGTGAACGGCTGGGGATAGGGGCACGGGATGTAAGGCTGGCAGAACGTGAAGATTTATCCGCTTCCAGCCTCTGCCTCACCCCTCTTGATCCTTCCGGATATATCCGTGTGGATGCTGGGGATATGGTTGCCTTCTTGGATACCGCTCCCATCGGGCCGGATTATCTGCCCGGTCATGCTCATGCGGATACCTTGACGTTTGAACTCTCCCTGTTCGGCCAACGGGTGTTCGTCAACTCCGGAACCTCCTGCTACGGACTGGGCGAAGAGCGGCTTCGACAGCGTTCCACTCCAGCGCACAATACCGTGGTCGTTAATGGAGAGAATTCTTCGGAAGTCTGGTCCGGGTTCCGGGTGGCCAGGCGGGCGTATCCCCGGAAATTTGTCTGTGAGCAGGAAGAAGCACGGATCGTGGTCCGGTGCGCACATGACGGGTACAAGCGTCTTCACGGCAAACCCGTACATGCCCGGGAATGGATGTTTGTGCCCGGGACGCTGCGCATAACGGATACGGTCCGGGGGAAACCTCACCTTGCCCAGGCCCGCTTCCATCTGCATCCCCATGTCCGGTGCACGCTTGTTGCCCCAACCATGGCAGAGCTTGTCCTTCCAGAGGGTACACGGATTCTTTTTCTGGTTGCCGGGGGAGAAATACTCATCGAAAAAAGTTTTTATCATCCGGAATTCGGCGTTTCCCTGGCGAACAGGTGTCTGGCAGTGCCGTTTACAGGAGAACTGGTGACGGAGATACGGGTCTCTCCATGTGCGCCATCCACAACGTGATTTACTGTAAATAGTGTAATCGGCATATTGACTTTTTTGACATATCAGGCAAATGATCCACGAAAGTTGTTTAGGCTGAACGGCCGTTAACTATGCGCATGGATTGGCATAACTCTATGTTTTTAATGGGAAATCCGTGACGCATGTCATACTTTCAATGTATGCGGTGTATCACGAATCTATCCGGCTTAAGATTTTTTTTCTTTTTTCCGTACCAGTCATTTCTAACCCTTCTTTTTTCCCGGACTATTCCCATGAAAATACTTTTCCTCACCGATAATTTTCCCCCTGAAGTGAACGCGCCCGCCTCGCGCGGGTATGAACATTGTCAGGAGTGGATCAGGTGTGGAGCAGAGGTGACCGTCATTACCTGTGCTCCGAATTTTCCCCAGGGCAGGGTCTATAATGGGTATAAAAACCGATTGTTTTCCAGGGAAAACATGGACGGGATCAATGTGATCCGCGTCTGGTCGTATATTTCAGCCAACAAAGGGTTTGTTCGTCGGACCCTGGATTATATGAGTTTTGCTTTGACGGGTTTTATTGCCGGTTTTTTTCAACGTGCGGATGTGGTCCTGACCACCTCTCCCCAGTTTTTTACTAATTTTGCAGGCTACGGCCTTGCTCTGTTCAGACGTAAACCATGGGTTTTTGAATTGCGTGATCTGTGGCCCGAGTCCATCCGCACTGTCGGGGCCATGAAAGAGAGCAAGATTCTTGATTTTTTTGAAAAAATGGAATTGAAATTTTACCGCAGGGCCGACCGGGTGGTGGTTGTAACCCCGGCTTTCAAACGTAATCTTGTATCCAGAGGTATACGGTCTGGAAAGATTGATGTGATCCCCAACGGGGTCAACCCGGACCTGTTCAAGCCTATGGAACGGGACAGAGCCCTGGAAGAAGAACTTGGGCTGCAGGGTAAGTTTGTCATTGCCTATATCGGAACCCATGGCATGGCTCACAGCCTTGAATTTATTGTCCGTTCCCTGGCAAAAATTGATGATCCGGATATCCATTTTCTCTTTGTGGGGGACGGAGCTAAAAAACAGGACGTACTCAAGGCAGCTCAGGAAGCAGGGGTTACCAATGCAACCTTTCTGCCTCCCGTGCCCAAAGATCAGGTTGGCCGGTACATCTCCCTGTCGGATGTTGCCCTGGTGCCGCTTATCAAATCCGATACCTTCAAAACGGTGATTCCGTCCAAAATTTTTGAGTCCGCAGCCATGCGCAAACCCATTCTGCTGGGAGTTGAAGGGCAGGCCCGGGAGATTGTGGAAGAACATGGTGCCGGCATCTGTTTTGAACCGGAAAATGAAGGGGATTTTTTGGAGAAGGTGCATATCC
>JAQVZR010000148.1 GCA_028708105.1 Desulfoplanes sp.
ACCACCTCCCAAGGAGGGGTCAAGCCAAGGGCCAGTTGGAAAATTTCGATGTCTCTCATAGGGATATTTGGCTACTCATTTGGGACCAAAGATTCAACCCCCTACCCACGTGAAACAGCGAGGAACCTGTCTCCTTAATCCGCTTTCAATCTAAAGCGGTTATCTTTGAACGATGCTTATGGCGTTTCGAGATGGAGGTGTTGAGTCGAATTGAGCAAGAGAGCTGAACGATGGCCATATTCGGTCCGTCCCTTCAACTTATTTGGTAATGCACTGTTTGAAACGGAATCCTCGAATTCGCCCGGCTTGGGATGTCAATTGAATCACTGGGTCTGCTTTTCGTCTAATTGTTTTTATGAACTATTATTTGAACAATTGAATCCTGAATTTTGGGGACAAGATCATCAATCTTTGAGGTTTGCAGTGAAGGCATAGAGCTATTATCCTTGTTTCCTAAAGAAGAAATTAAGGCTGATACATATGCAGATTTGACCGCATAATTAACATTCTGTGGGATATCTAAACCATTTTCTGTTATTAATGCTTTTAATGTAGACGTTATTACGCCAACGACCTCTCCCTTCATGTTTAATAAAGGTCCTCCACTGTTACCACCTTGGATTGGTACTGTTGTTTGTATTAGTCTTGGATCATCTTGAATGCCAGACAAAGAACTTATAATTCCATCTGTTATTTTTTGTTTATTCCCCATAACATCTGGCTTTGGGAAACCGATGGTAAAAACTTCTTCGCCAAGTTTTGGTTGGATGGTGGATATTGGTATGCCTTGCGGTTTAGTTCTTTCAACATCTTTTAATTTTAAAATTGCTAAGTCATTATATTTGTCGGAAATAAGTATTTCTGCAGAATATGTATCTGTCTCAATGGTATTAAATCGAACTTTTATATTATTTTGATCTTCAACAACATGAAAATTAGTCACGATAAAGCCATTGCGAGTAATCCAACCTGTACCTGTGTACATGGTTTGGGCAACTTTTTCTAGAGTCGCCCAGACCTTTCTGTTTTTGTTGGTAGGTAGCTGTTCAGCAATAATAATTTTTGAATCAGTATAGCCTTCTTCTTTGAACTGATAGTACCATTTTTTCCAATAAGGTTTAATCCCCTCAAATGTTGCAGCATATGGTGTGGTTCCGATATATTCTAGATTGACAGGCGTAGGTCCACCGTAAATTTTAGCGCCTGATGGATCAGACTCAAATTGAACAGTAATGGTTGTTGCACTACTTCCTTTTTCTAGGATCGCCCAAACCCGCCTGTCTTCATTGACAGGAGTCTGTTTTGCAACAAAGATTTCTGAATCTGTATAACCTTCCTTTTTGAACTGATAGTACCACTTATTCCAAAATGGATTAACACCATTGAATGATTCAGTAAATGGTGTTGTGCCCATATATTCAAGACTGACAGGCGTAGGTCCTCCGTAAACTTTGGCACCTGATGGGTCAGACTCATATTGAGTACTAATAGTTGTTGTGCAACCTTGTAACATAAAAAATGAAAGTAAAAATGGTATTATACTAAAATTAAGAAAAGATCTGGGTTGGTATTCTTTCATTTGTTCACCATATCCTAACTTCTTGAATCTGTTGTATTTATGTTGCTTTAATACTGCATTTATTTTTTAAATTATCAACAATATTGGTATATTGGTGCCTGATAGATGCAAAGAGGATATAGATTGTGATTGATTACCGAAGGGCCACCCTAGCCAGAACCCTCCTGTCAGGATAAAGCCGAAAACAGCCGGGATGATGACCGGGATGGCGGCAACGGCCTATTTGACTATGAACACCACCATGGGCCAGAACGGCATCTTGATATCGACCACTGTTACCTGGGTGTTTTGTTCGTTTCCCATGTGCATTCCCTTGGAGGTTTGCGATTGCATTGGTCAGATATTTTTCCCGCGCATTGCTCTTTTCCAAGACAGTTTCAAAATTTTACCAGCATAATTGCTCCGAAGTTCTGTAATACGCAAGGGGGGATGCCCTATTTTCTGGGTGTATCGCGCTGAATGCAGCAGGCTGGCGTTGGCGGGATGGAGTCCTGTTGCATCAAGGGGTTCTGACCTTGTTTTTTGCTTCGTCCCCAATAAACTGCTGATGATGGTTGACAAGATCCTTTTAAGACTATAATTCTAGTCATTATAAATATTTTAGCCCATAATACATGTCATTATGTCCAAAAGACCTCCTTCCATTTCCGTGCGGCGCGGGCTGCGTAAGCTCGGAGATGATCTTCGCAAGGCACGTTTGCGCCGACGGCTTAAAATGACCGTGGTGGCTGACCGTGCCGGTATCAGTCGTGAAACCCTGGCCAAAATCCAGAAGGGTGATCCCGGGGTGAGCATGGGCAATTACGCCGGAGTCATTTTCGCCCTAGGCCTTGGTACCCAGTGGATGGAGTTTGCCGATATTCGCAACGATCCTGCCGGATTGGCCCTGGATGAGGAAAACCTCCCCAAAAGGGCCAGGGGGCTCAAATTGTGAATACTACCGTAGCAACCCGTATGCTACGCCTTTGAGAGCAGGTTTATGTCCAAAGAAATTTTTGTATATGTGGACTTGATGGGAAAGCCATTTCTTGTGGGCAGACTTTGGGTTCATACCGGCAGAGCCTAGCAAACTGCCACCTTTGAATATGACGCTTCCTGGAGAACGGGGCCGAACAGGTTTTCCCTGGAACCGGCATTGCAACTCAGGGAAGGAACCTTTCATACTGATCGGGCACTTTTCGGGGCCATAGGCGATTCCGCACCGGACAGATGGGGAAGGGTTCTGATGGATCGAAGGGAGGTCCGATTTGCCAAGTTAGAAAACCGGACCCCCCGTATCCTGACAGAATCGGATTATCTGTTGATGGTCAATGACGTAGCAAGACTGGGAGCCCTTCGGTTTGCGGAAAAGCAGGGGGAGCCTTTTTTGGCACCGGATTCTCAAGATCCGATTCCCCCATTTTCCAACTAGGGCGACTTCTGGGAGCGTCGGAAAGGATTCTAGCACGTACCGAACTCGAAGAGGATCTCCGCGAGTTGGTCGGGCCGATGTTCTTCTGGAATACGGGGCCGAGGCTGGCCGAGATTTGACGGAGTTATGGCGTCGGATGGTTTTCAATATTATGGTTTCCAACGTGGATGACCACCTGCGTAACCATGGTTTTCTGCACGACGGTCGAAACGGTTGGCGGCTTTCACCTGTTTATGATTTGGAACCGACCCCGGCCCAGGTCAAGCCACGTATTTTGCATACACGAATAGATTTTCATGACGGCACCGCGTCACTTGAAGCTGCCTATGCGGTTGCCGGGGAATTTGGATTGAATGCCAAAGAGGCTGCAAAAATCGCTCAGGAAGTGGGTGACGCGACCAGAAATTGGGATAGGGAAGCCTCCCGGTTCGGGGCGGAAAAAGAGGAGATCGAATTTATGCGTTCTGCATTTGAACATCGGGACTTGAGAGATGCCCTTGGATGAGTAGGGTTAATCGAAAATTTCTCTGACCAGGGAGTGTTTCACAGTATCGTACAGCCAGAATCGTCTGAAATATGAGGTTGCACAACGCCAAAAGGCCGACTTTAATAAAGTCGGCCTTTTGGCGTTTATCGGGATGATGAGTCCTCTCGCGTCACGGCTTCTTGACCTTCACGAACGAAGCGAACCGGGGGGTGCCGTTTTTGGAAAACCCATAGTGCTTGAAGGTGACCACAGCCCCGATGCGGGGGGCGTAGTGACGCTCGTTCATGGAAAATCCCGAACCCAGCTTGAAGATAATCCCGTTTTCAAGCTTTAATGTCAGACTGCCCATGAGCCCGGTGTACTTCCCTTTGCCCGGTGTGTGTCCCATGACTGTGCCATCCATATACTCAATATGTTTGATTTTCAGGACCCTTTGCCCTGATCCGTCGCGGTAGGGGATGGACGGGTCCTTGATGATCACCCCTTCGCCGCCGTCTTTGGCTATTTTTTTGAGGAATTGTTGCACATGTTCATGCCCCGTGCATGGCTGTTGGGCGATGATATGCACATTCGTGGCATTATGCTGGTCGAACCATTGCTGGGCCTTGTTCAGGCGGGTGGGGAAATCACCGGGAGCGTGGGGGACTTCGAAGATATTGTAGGAGATGGTATACCATTGGGGAGAAGGGTTCTGGTCCATGACCGTGGACTGGACGTTTTGAAAATTTCCCCGCCCGGCCCAGAGTTCGCCGTCCAGCTCAAAGGGTGGAAATTGGGCTGTAAACCATGACGGGATATGGATGAGGGTGCCCTCTTTGCTCAGTAGCCGCTGTCCGTCCCAGTATCCCCGGATGCCGTCGAGTTTTTCGCTCATATACCAGCCCGTGATGGATTCATTGCCATGATAGGTTTGCGGTGTCTGCAGTTCCGGTGAGGCGGCGGCAGTGAAGGCGGTGGAGAGCAGGCAGAAGGGGATGATCAGAAATAGAAAAGAACGGGGTACATCGCGGTAGTACTTCATGGGGCCTCCGGGGGTAGAGATGAGATGGCGTAGCGGAATCGACGAGCCCGAATGCTAGATTGTCCCGGGCAATGTAAGTGATTCCAGGGTATCCCTATGAAACAGGGATTTGAAATATGTCAAGGATGGATGATAATTTTGGAGTTGTTTGAGCTTTTTCGTCGTGGATGTTGGCAGATGCTGCCACGCCTTGGAAATGTCGATATCCCGGGAGCGCGGGCGTCTCGCCCGCTTTTTTCAAATCGTCATTCATTCTATGCATCATAAAGGATTTTTATGGACGAATCATCTTCGATAAAGGGAACCTCCCTCCTATCGTATACCTTTGGATTGTAATGTCTTGTTATGTTCAACGAGTCGCAACTATCAGTATTGAGACAGCCTTTGGAAATGCAAGCAGTATGTCCTGGGAACGCCGACCTTTGGGTCGGCTTTTCGAGCACGGGAGAAAACATTATGCTCGCATCTTTTTTCAAGCACTTTTTTCATTGGTTTGTTCCTATACCAGAAGCGCGTTGCCGAGCAGACGCTCGGCGTTCCCAGGAAAGAAACGCATCCGCGCTGGATCATTTATAGGACCGTTGTTGTGTCATCATTTTTGCGTGAAGATGCGGGCGGGACGCCCGCGCTCCCGGAGATTGTCGTGGAATGAGTGCGATTATGGGGGGCGACGACGGGTAGAAAAATATTTTGTGAAAAAACGAACTATATAATTGACGGACCCGAAAATGCGTCATATTGGTTGGACCAATTAAGAGGAGATGTACAAGGGCTCAGCCAGCAATTTTCGGTTCACAATGCCCTGAACGAGGAGGACTCCATGAAGGATATCTTGAAAAAGTACTGGTTTTTCATAGGCATCGCAGGGGTTGTTCTGGGGGCGTTTATGCTTCCCGGCCTGGGACGTTTTATCCGGGACTGGAAGATTCTCAAAATTGGTATTTTTCTGGCCTTTATGCTCACCGGCCTTCAGCTGGAGACCCGGAGCATCGGGGAACAGTTTAAAAATGTCCGGGTGCTGGTTGCCTCTTTAGGGTCTTCG